>NZ_BAAABL010000086.1:0-28844 GCF_039520965.1 Halarchaeum salinum | reverse complement strand
CAGACGGCGTCCAAATCCCCTGAAATCAGCGATACAATCCGCAGAGGGCGTCGGCGTTCAACGGAGCAAACTCAATCGTCGTTCCAAGCCCAGCTTGACGAACTCACACCACGCCAACGCCAAGCGTACGAATTAGCTCGTGAAAACGGCTATTACGAATGGCCGCGAGAAACGAGCGTCCAGGAACTTGCTGACGATCTGGGCGTCTCGAAAACGACGTTCCTCGAGCATCTCCGTTCAGCTGAGAACTACCTTCTTGACCCGCCTGAAACTCAAAGCCCCTCTGAGTAGCTATCCCCACCCGACTATAGTAGGGTGAGAGCCTTGCGGATTCTCTCTCTATCTGCCTCATACAGTCAGGAGCACTTCGCTCACTGAACTAATCCACACGACTAATATTGCATCTATGACAGAATACACCGGCAAGCAGTGGACTGAACTGTATCATAAGAACGCGAACGAAGAGGAACCCCTAATGCCGTCGGAACCGCTTCCGTTCGTGGACGAGATTACGGCGTATCTGAACGAATATGACCACGAAACCATCTTAGAGGCGGCCGCGGGTGAGGGTAGGAACAGCCAACGGTTCGTTACGTCCATCCCCGACCTCCACGCGTGCGACATTAGCAAAGAGGCATTGGAGGTCTGCACCGAGAGAACTGAGGGGGAGGTCACGACACGGGAGACCGATCTCCGGAATCTTCCCTACGACGATGGGCAGTTCGATGCAACGATTATGCTTGACGCGCTCACGCACTTGCGGGAAGTCGAGCTCGTCCTCCGCGAACTCATCCGGGTGACAACAGAAGGCGGCCATGTCATCTTCAATATGCCCGTCGAGGGCGACGACGCCGAGTCCACCAGTGAACTCCTTGCCGACTGGGGGGCGCTCAAAGAGTACGAGTATAGGAAGGAAGGGCACGAGGTGACGTATATGTTCATCGGGGAGCAGGATCGATTCACGACGCTACTGTCCTCTTTCGGACTTCAAATTGCGCAGGTCACGACGTGGGAATGGCGTGACCCACCGCACCCGCAGTATCGGCTTGAAGAACACGACCACAAGAACATCGTCGTCTACGCGCGGGTATAGAAACAGCGGAGCGAACTATGGAAGAACACAATCAGTCAGAGGAGACGGAGTTTAGTCGGGAGGGCCTGTTTGCAGGAGTCCGACAAAGTACCCCTATCGCACTGGGTGTATTCACCTACGGCATTGTCTTCGGGGTTCTCGCACGGCAGTCGTCACTCGGACTCAGTGAAGCTGTGTTGATGAGTGCCTCGGTCTTCGCCGCGTCCGCACAGTTCGTCGTCCTCGATCTCTGGGAGTCACCACTTCCGGTCATCGCTATCGTAGTCACAACGGTCGCGGTGAATCTTCGCCACCTTCTGATGGGCGCGTCGATTCAACCGTGGCTCAAACGCCTCACTCCCAAGAAAACCTACGGGATGCTGTATTTCCTGAACGACGAATCGTGGGGGCTGACGATGCGTGCCCGGTCGAACGGCGAGAACGACGCCGCGTTCCTTCTCGGAAGCGGCCTTATCGTGTTCGTCGCATGGGTCAGTGCAACCGTCCTCGGCGTCTCCGTTGGCGGGCTCATCGAGAACCCCGCTAAATACGGGCTGGACATGGCGTTTATCGCCGTCTATATCGCGCTCTTGGTCGGCGTGTGGGATGGGCGTGAGGATGCCGTTCCTGTTGGTATCGCAGCGTTGGTCGCGCTCGTCGCGTCTGTCATCATTGCGGGGAACTGGCACATCATCATCGGCGGCCTCACAGGAAGTATCGCCGGAGTCGTCAGGGATGAATATGCCTGAGATGCAGGTGAATATGGTTGCATTCGTCGCTATCGTTGGAATGGCTGTCGGAACGTATTTTACCCGGATTGGGGGCTATTGGTTAGTAAGCCGGGTTGATTTGTCCCCTCGGTTCCAAGCGTGGTTGAGCTACGTTCCAGGTGCAATCTTGGTGTCGCTCATCGTGCCCGAACTCGCAAAAGGTGGTCCCGCCAAGTGGGGTGCCGCGCTCGCCGCGCTCGTCGTCGCGTGGCGCTCCGGGAACATCCTCTACGCGATGCTCGCGGGAATCGGAATTGTACTACTCCTCCGTCATCTGCCAATGGCCGCGTGATGTCGACTCTCTCACTTCATAACACGCTACACAAGAGCGTACATGAAATCTTTCTTTAGCTCATCTCTATATGAATACTCTCCCTACGGCTTAAGTACCGACAAGTAAGATATGTAAACAATGAGACGGTGCCACCCGCTCCTTGCGACGCTGACGGCAGGCGGCCTGCCCTCGCAGAGCGGGTGGTCCAGCAAGCCAGCGACCTCTGTGAACACGAAGACCACCTCACACGAGTCGTTGCTGGTCTCGATCTCCCGCTCGTAGAGATTGACGACCAGTACGAGCGGACGCCGAGCCACGGCTACAACCTTGTGCCGATGCTGCGGCTGTTCCTTTACAAGTATGCAGGCGACTACAGCGACAACGAACTTGCCGACCGTCTCGACTCGTGGCAGTATCTCGAACTCCGCTTCGACCTCGACGGTACGCCGACGCAACAGACCCTCTCGTACACGTGGCGTTATCGCTTTGACGCCGACCTCTGCGAGCTGATAGTCGTCGCTGGCAAGGCCCTCCGACAGGAAGCCATCGAGCACGGCGTTATCCGCGACGACCGCGCGGACGCCGAAGTCGGGACTAGCCACGAGTTCGAGACAGGCGAGATTCCCGATAACCTTTCAGAGGCAAAAATCCGTGAGACAGTGCGGGCCGCCCGCCAGCACGTTTTCCCCGCGTTCGATACTGGACGTGCCTCGAACGCCCGATACAGTGACGAGTGCATTTTCTTGATGCAGTCCTACCTCAGTCTGGCGAACTGTGGGACTGCACAGGGAACGAAGCGATTCGCACGGATGAGCCGCCGCGACGAGACCCCACACAGCGACACCCATCTCCGGGCGATCAAGAAACTCGGGAAGCCCACCGGCTGCCAATCCACACTTACCGAGTACCGTGGTACTGGGCGCAAGTATCGGACTGAACCGTGGCAGCGCGTTTCCGAGGAGCTACAGGACGGCTTCAGCACGGCAGTCGGGAACACGATTGACACGATTCGGGACACGAAGCCGTTCCGCGAGCCAGTCGTCGCAGCCATCGACATCACTGACACGGCGTTCTACCCTTCACCGTGGGAAGACTACGACGAGGGCATAGCGAGAGACGACTTTCCAGCGCCCGTGAACGGCCTCAAAGAGCGAGGCAAACGCGGCTATCAGTTTTCGACGCTCACCATCGTTGGCGACAACATCCCACTCATCCTCGCCGTCGAACCGATTCGGGATGCATCCTACTGGGAGGATGACGACGTGGAGACGCGAAGCCGCGCTGAGGTCGTCGTGTGCTGTTGGAAGAAGCGAGCAAGCACGTGGACGTCCATCTCGTGATGGCTGACCGCGAGTTCGATGGCCATGACGTCCTCCACACGCTCGACAGCCACGACATCACCTACCTCATCCCCAAGCGCAAGTACGCCGACGATCTGGAAGGCGTCGCGAGGGTTGACGACCACCCGGTTGCGGACGTAGGTGTGGAACCCGACGTGGAGTTGGGCGTCGACGGCGAGGTGAGCCACGAGGTGAACTTCATGTACGTCCCCTCGACCGAGAAGGACGGCGATTATGCAGTGTTCCTGACGAACCGCGACGACGTGGTTCCCGAGGACGTTCGAGGGCTGTGTAACCGCTATAGTCGTCGGTGGGAGATCGAGAACGAGTACAAGCAGATCAAGAAGTTCCTCCCAACGATGGCCTCCACAGACTACCGCGTTCGGTGTTTCAACTTCCTGTTCGGGTGCCTGCTGTACAACGTGTGGCGGCTTGCAGACTATTTGTTGAAGTTGGATGTCGGGAAGCCGATTCGTGACGAGCCCGTGCTGACGACAGGTGAGGCCATTGAGTTGCTCGCCTGTTTCCTCGTTCCATACGGATAGCCGACGCTGGGTTCCTCTCGTGTTCTAGTCGGGTCCATAGCGATAGCTGTCGCGTCCGCTCTCGTTTTCGCGCCTTCCTGTTGACCTCTGAATAAGTAGGGAGCTACACTCACTAGTTGCCTCACTTCGTCGTCCCTGAATCACCCGCGAGATCGCCTGCTTTCGTTTGTAGATTCGCTATCCTCCGAAGTTGTGGTAGTTGAGACCGACCTTCTCAATGCATACGGGCTCATCTGGATGAGGTGTGAGCTTTGATTCAGGAATGTCTGAGTGAATGTGCTGTTCGGTAGACTGTTGGAGTGTAACGGTAGCTACTCTGGCTCGGTTGAAGAGATCCTGCTCATTCCAACGTAGAAAACTACTGTTAACACGATAGCCAGAACCAATCCTGCAACTATGGGGAAAATACCTGTCGGGTCTGGGCTGAGTATGAACGCACCTGAAAATCCAACGAACAACCCAAGTAAGATGGATACAAGACCCCGAACAAGCTGATGCATATTCCCCAATCGCGTCGAATATCAGATAAGGCTATTGTCCCAGATAATTCGTCGCCCTTCGATATAACATACTACTGAATCTACCGGACATACCAGACACTCATCACTCTACCAACATAAGTCTTCGTCCGTACCGCTTCGAGTGTCACTCCAAGTGATTGCAGCCAGCTGGTCAAGTAGTCCTGTACCAGTTGCAACACCGGTCTGTGTTCCGGTGGGTGATAGTACCGAATTAGCGTAGTGTAGTAGAATGGATAGACGGCAATTCTATCCTCTTTACACCAATAATACCGACAAGTTCCGATAGTTTGGATACTACTCATACGATAGGCGGTCCGCCAATATGAGCGAATATCGAGATAGTCCCTCTTCCGTCGACATTTAAGTTCTTCGTTGACGCAGAAGACGACGAGAGGCCCTCCACAATGCAGACGATCAACGAAATCCATATTGCGCCGCTGCGTTTCGAGTATGATCGCGTCCTCGGCGCCGCTGAACGCTATGGAATTGATACCATTTACCTACTTGAACACGAGGAGCGGGATACGGAACAGCCGGCGTACCACTCAGAGCTCGTCGACGAACTCAACGATATGGGGGTTACGGTGCGAACTCGAACAATCAACCTGTTCGACGTCTACGACGTGCTCGGTAGGGTTACGACACTCATCACCCAGCACGCCGACGACATTGTCCGTGTGAACGTCTCGAGTGGATCAAAACTCTCGGCGGTCGGTGCGACAATCGCGTGTATGGCGACGGACGCGACAGCATACTATGCATACCCGGAAACATACGCACACGACGGACGTGAGGAGCCAGTAAGCCACGGCTACGCCGAAGACGAAGTCCTCCCCTCGTATCCGATCGAATCACCAACAACCGACCAAGTCGCCGTGATGTCGTTTCTCGACGAGACGAATACAGGCGTCCATACTGCCAAGAAAAAAGACATCATCGAATACGCGGAAGAGAGCGCTCTCTCGTTCATCGCGGACAATCAACCAGCGAATGACAAAGCAAAGTTCGCGCTGTTGAACGCGAACGTCGTCGACCCACTCGTCGCGAACGGCTATCTCGCAATCGAGCGCGTCGGTCGACAAAAGCAAGTTTCACTCACTGAAACTGGCGAGGCTGTACTTCGCGCGTTTGAGCACAAACTCCGCTGTTTCGATTGAAGGCATCTCGGTAATATTGGCGCTGGCTACAGTACCGATATCGAAGTATTGAACACCTGATGGGATTGTACCCTTGATGGGGTAGCGCAGTCCCTGCTGACCGCCCTCCCTCCTGATCCACTTCGCACAAGCTTGGCTAAAGCACCTGGTCAGTGGGCATTCAGAGGGAGCGCACGAACTACACTCTAAAAATCCATAGACGTTACCGACAATCAGTAGGCAACCAACGATAACAAGCTCCTCTAGCTGAAATACCCGGATCTGTTAAACTCCTATCTGATAGATATCTTTCCCGGTAGAACAGCTGTTAGGTAAACTTGTGAACTGTTCGACAACTGTGCTCTAGGATGATCATCAAAGATTAATAAATCTTGAATAACAGACGTGAGTTATGGAAAAGCATCCGAAACCACAACAAGGGACGAACGAGATGTGATCTGGCACCGGGTAGGGGCATACTGGCTCTGTTGAAATCCTCAGAGAGTTACAGGTTCGCCCGGTAGTTTGACCGAATGCAGGCCCTCCCGAAGTCGCGGTTACTCCGGTTTGTTGAGCAGGCGTATCACTTGGCTCGGCGAGCTGTCGCTCGGTACTCCTCGAAGTTCTCGAAACGCCGGTACACACTCCATCAGCACATCGTTCTGCTGTGTCTCAAGGTTCGGAAGAATACAACGTACCGGACGCTTCTCGACGAACTCATCGAGATGCCCCGGATTCGGAGCGCCATTGACCTTGAGGAAATCCCGTCGCCCTCGACGCTGTGTAAAGCGTTCAATCGACTCAAAATGGCTGTTTGGCGAGTTCTTCTCAATCTCTCGGTCACACTCCTCCCGACCAACGGGGTCATCGGTATCGACGCCTCCGGGTTCGACCGGAGTCACGCCTCGAAGCACTACACGAAGCGAACGAAGTTGACGATTCAGCAGTTGAAAGTCACGCTTCTCGTAGACACGAGGTCGAATGCGGTTCTCGACGTACACGTGACGACGACGCGAAAACACGATTCGCGGATTGCGCCGTCGCTCATCAAGCGAAACACTGGAGAAGTAGCGATTCTCCTCGGCGATAAGGGATACGACGACCAGAAGGTTCGTGCGTTAGCTCGTGAGACTGGTGTTCGTCCGCTCATCAAGCACCGCGAGTTCTCGTCGCTTCACAAGGCGTGGAACGCTCGACTGGACGCCGATCTCTACGGACAGCGCAGTCAGAACGAGACCGTAAATTCTCGCCTCAAACGCAAGTACGGCGCATTCGTCCGCTCACGGCGCTGGTGGAAGCAGTTCCGTGAACTCGTTGTCGGTTGTCTCACTCATAACATCGACAAGGCACTCTGAACGTTAGATATGCTAGCTTTACCTAACAGGAGTTTCGGACTTTCTTCAGGATAAAGAAACTGTGGACCGCACAACTACTATCGATTAATACACGAATAGTTTGCTGAGCTCGCTTAACTGGACAGTCCCCTTTCAGTCATACTTCGTCCGTATTAGTGGAGTCGCCAGTACTCGGTCAAAGCAGATGGCTTAACCCAGCAGCGTCTCTTAGCGCGACTATGACCTACGAGAACCTCGACGCCGAGCTGATAAATGCCCTTCTCGGTGACGGACGGGCAAGCCTCCGGAGTCTCTCAGAGCAGTTGGACGTGTCAGTCACAACGATCTCGAACCACACAGACGATCTCGAACAGGATGGAATCATCACGGGTTACTCCCCAGTAATCGACTATGGGGAGCTTAGCTACGATGTGACGGCGGTCTTGCAGCTGAAAGCAGCGGGTGGAGCACTCCCCGATCTCGCCGAACGACTTGGTGCGCACGATCAGATGATCTCTGTCTATGAGGTAACAGGCAATTACGACATCATCGCCATCGGGAAATTCCGCGATACCGACCACATGAACGCGCTCATCAAGGAACTCCTCAGCGACGCCGCCATCGAGCAGTCCTCCACAAGCGTCGTCCTCAACGCCGCCGCCGAAAACGAGCAGTTCGAACTCGACGTCGAGTAACGCCTGAAAGCCTGTGTGAACCGATCTAGAGGTCGCGGGGCTGGACGGTCTTGCGACCGTTCGCCTCAGCACGTGCGGCGGCCTCCTCGAGGAGTTCTTCGACCTCCTCATCGATCGCCTCGTAGAAGTCGCCGGCGACGTTCTTCTCTGCTAGTGCGTCCTTGACTGCGGCTTTGACGACAAGATCCGACATACAGCGTCGGGTTCGCACGTCTCCCACTTATAACGAGGGGCAGACAGGGGGAATAAGAGTGAATCAGCTGATAAGAATACGAAGAGGGTTAATCTGCCGCTCGAGTACTATTGGACGAACCCTCCCCCCCCGTCATCGATGTGTAAATCGAAATGAGGTGAGGGGTTTCTCGTAGTAGAAACACCAATAGAAGTCGTTAACTCCTCTTAGGAAGCAAGAGAGTAACCAAGAAGGGATATTAGATATTATCTCCAAAGAGATTATTGTCTGACGAGGATTTAAGTAAAAGGGAGGGTTACCAAACCCGTAATGCAGATAATGAATATAGAAAGTTCAAAGAGAATTCTGTTGTTAGATATAACTACCTCCTAGGCCAGCTAGTCGTGTTTAGCAATAGACTGCATGGTGCAGCCTCTCCTCAGCTGATTACCCTCGTCTGTAATTTAGTCGCTCGCCCTCTAATTCTTGTATATCCCATCGATTTACACATCGATGGCGGGGGGGGGAGGGGGAATCCTTCGCCCTCCCATCTTCTTCCAAGTACTGATACAGATCCCTCAAGACACTCCCTGTGCCCTCACAGTTTACACATCGATGACGGGGGGTGGGTGAGGAAAAGATCGAGCTCGCTAGCTATTCTGGAACTCTCTCAGTTGTGCATTTACAACGGATCGCAGCAGGTCCGTCTGGCTCGAAATCGCCTCCAGTCGAGTATCCTCGACGATCCGGTCCATAATTGCGACCGGATCACCGGTAAATGTGAACTCCATATACATCCCACCACCGCGACCACGACTTTTTCTGGAAGTCGACACTAAACCATATGTCGAGAGTTCTTTGACGTACTTGACGTACGTTTCCCGAGTCATCTGATCCGCGTCTAACTCATCCGTAACCCACTGGTAAATCTTGAACCCGACTGGACTCGGCACGGAACTTCCCGTCTGCTTCGAGTACCGCGTCACAGCAGCGGTTGAGTACAGCGATATCTTCTTCTGAGTCGTCAGTCCCTCCACGAGCTTCAGGGATCGATCCTTGTCGATTTCTTCCTGTGACTCACGAACGTGGTCTTCACTGACTGCGTCATCGCCTCGTTCGTCGGCTAAGTCCCCCGCACCTCGGAATAGATCAATGGCTTTTCGAGCATCGCCGTGACTCTGGGCAGCAAATGCAGACACCAGGGGAATCACGTCGCCTTTGAGTGCGTCCTTCCGGAATGCGTCTTTTCGATTCTTGAGAATTTCACGGAGCTGGTTTGCGTCATAGTCCGGGAAGTAGACGTCGCGAGGATTGAATGAACTCTCCGCACGACCGTCGATGTCCTCCATGAATTTCGGGTCATTCGTCAGAGCCGCAACAGACACGCGCCCCTCAATCTCGTTCGTATTGCTCGCCCGTGAAAGCTGATAGAGTAATTTCGAGTATGCGGGTTCATCGTTCGCTCGCCGTCCCACCAACAAGTCGATTTCGTCGAGAATGAAGATGACCGAGTCGTAATTCTCGTTGATGAGCTCGTAGAGCCGACGGTACTTCCGCTTTGTGGACACTCCAGTCTCAGGAACGCCAACCTCTGAGTTCGTATTGCTCGCGACGGTTTGCACTAACTCGTAGACTGCTTGGTCAAGCGTGTTGATCGGCTGGCAGTTGATGTCTATGACCCCGAAACGTTCACCCTTCGACTTACAGAGGTCGATAATCTGGTGTGTTACTGCTCCGATTATGAGTGACTTTCCAGTCCCAGCGGGCCCGTACAGTAGCATATTCGGCGGCCGGTTGCCTTGTAGAGTCGGCTTGAGGTAGCTGACGACGGATTCGAGTTGCTCGTCGCGTCCGACAATCCGTTCTTCGTCGATGATTGTATCCGGCTCAACGAGATCCCTGTTGACGAAGACTGATTCTCTTCCGTCCTCATCGAACATCTCTCGTATCGTCCGCTGGCCGCTCTCGTCGGAACTCTCTTCCTCACCCCGCTTCTCTTGGGTCTCTGCTTCTCCTTCTGCAATCTCGTCAGTTCTCTGCATTCCACTGGGCGAGTCCTCGCTACTCTCTACTGTAGATTGATTTGCCCCACTGGAATCGCTACCGACCATACCCTCCGTGCAGGTCCAAGGCATAAAAAGGTTCACCTACTTCGATGTATTTATAGCCAGTATAAGCCCCCAGATACCGGTATTTCTGTATATCTTCTTCTCTGTATCCAACCTCCAACGAAGTGACTCTCTGCCCACTACTCCACACACCCCCCGTCATCGAAGTGTAAACCAACCCCTCACCTGTTCGCATCTTATTGAGTCAACTACATATTGTGAATACAGCATCTAATTCCACACACCCCCCGTTATCGATGTGTAAACGTTCACCTTCATATTAGAACTCTATCTAGTTAGCTGGGTCGTTAAGCTCTGCCATCTCTCTCAGCACACCCCCCGTTATCGAAGTGTAAGCAGACCCCTGTCATCGATGTGTAAATCGATATACGACACCCCCCGTCGTCGATGTGTAAAACCTCCCTATAACGCTCAAAAACCATCTAACTGGTTGTTTCACTCTGCAACAGGGTCGAAGACCGTATCGAGGAACACAGCGAGGACGTTCAGTTGAAGCAATCAACCTTGGACGAGACGTACAACCGCCGCACTGGAGTCGAACGAACCAACGAATGAACCACAGTCAGATTCGTGACGACCTCAACCAGTGCGGGCACTCCGCATCTAAACTGTGGAACGTCGGACGCTACTACATCCAACAACGGTGGGACGACGACAGTGAGATACCCGATGAAGCCGAGTTGAAATCGGAGTTGAAAGATCACGAACGCTATAGTGACCTCCATTCACAGTCAAGTCAGCGAGTTCTCGAAGAACTTGCTGAAGCGTTCACCGGCTGGTATAACTCCGACGACGGCAACAACCAGCCGGGCTACCGGAAATGTGGTGACCGACACCCACGCTCCACCGTCACGTGGAAGCAAAAGGGCATCAAGCACGACACGAAACACGGCCAACTCCGTCTCTCAAAAGGATTCAACCTGAAAGACGGACGGTCGGACTTCATCCTCACGGAATACGAAATCCGCCCCGACGTACAGGTAGAGAATATCCAGCAGGTGCGTGCCGTCTGGAACGGCGACCGTTGGGAACTCCACCTCGTCTGCAAGAAAGAGATTCCCGTCGGGGATGCACCCGGCGACAATACGGCAAGTATCGACCTCGGCATCAGCAACTACCTCGCCATCGACTACGAGGATGGTCCTTCGGAGTTGTATCCAGGGAACACCCTCAAAGAGGACAAACACTACTTCACTCGTAAGGAGTATCTGACCGAGAGCGAGAACGGGCCATCGAAACGTGCGTTGAAGGCTCGTCGGACCCTCTCCCGGCGCAAAGACCACTTCCTTCACACTCTCTCGAAACACATCGTTCAGCGGTGTGTCAGCGAAGGTGTGGAGAAGATTGGGGTTGGCGACCTCAGCGGCATCCGTGAGGACGAGAACGGCGACTCGCGGAATTGGGGTCGGTCAGGCAACAAGAAGTTGCACGGATGGGAGTTCAACCGGTTCACAAACCTGCTCGAATACAAGGCCGAGGAACACGGCATTCTCGTTGACCGGGTAGACGAGGAGAACACCTCGAAAACGTGTTCGTGTTGCGGGCAGATTCGAGATGCGAACCGCGTGGAGCGTGGGTTGTACGTCTGTGCGTCGTGCGAAACGCCGATGAACGCAGACGTGAACGGCGCAGTGAATATTCGGAGAAAGATAACTCAGAGTCCCCCGACTGGGGATATGAGTAACGGCTGGTTGGCACAGCCTGGAGTCTTCCTGTTCGACTGCGAGAGCGGCTGGTTCACACCGAGAGCATAGGCAGACTGCAAACCCTAATATCCCAACGCTCGGGATTCCTCCGCCTGAAGGCGGAGGAGGATGTCAATGAGCGTGCAGCAAACTCTCGCTACCAGCAGATCGACCAGTATGCTGACGCGATGTCGAGTGAACCGTCGACCGATTTGACGAGCTCCTCTTCATCAGTAGAGAGCCTGTGTAGTCGGTAGTATCTTACTTGATATACGGAGCATACTGTGGCAATTGTGTCACGTACCTTTCGACTGAATGTTTATTTATCTACTAGAGAATTAACAGAAGATATTTATTTTCGCTTCGGCTATGATGGCGCGGATGCACTGTCCACGGGCCCGCTGTCGTGCGCTTCTCCCCCAGTCAGACAGGACTTGGCGACGTGGCCGTTCCCCAGAACCGCCCATCCGTTGCGTCCACCCGGCAGTCACCAGTGGTCCGTCACTATCAGCCCCTACTCCACCAATCCGTGTTTGACGCAGGCTCCCCCGCTGACGACCAGTCCACGACGAATCACGCATTACTGTCGAAGCTCCTCCCACGCCGCACTGCGATTGGCTTGGTTCTCCTCTGCCTTCTCGCTGTTGAGCCTGCGGCCGCTCAGCAGTCGGCAGTCTGTAACGCGGACAAACTCCCGAGCATGATTGAGGGGTTCTTCCAGCTCACGACGGCGCTGGGCATTATTGGGCTCGCCGTCGTCTGGCAGGCGAACTTCCTTATCGATATGTTCACGCTGAGCCCCGACCAGAAGAAGGGGTTGAAGCGGCACAAACGCTCGGCGCTCAAATCCGCCGTCGTGCTCGTCGTTCTCGGCCCACTTTACACGGTCGCCGGGTCGATGATGGGCCTCCCGCTCGCCCAGTGTGTGAATCTCGTCCCCTGGTAACCCACACTCGCCCTCCACTCGACGATGTCCCACTCGTATGCGGTTCCAATAGCGGTTGCCAGCGTTCTCCTGCTCGCCACAGCTGCGGGACTTGCCTCTGCAAGCCCACCCCAACCAGGGACGGAGGGGAACGGGCTTACGGAGAACGAGTCTGCGACCCTCTGGTCGCACGACACGGACAACTACACGAGCGAATCTGTCTATTCCCAGCGGTACGGCGAGCACCGCACAGCGATCCAGCAGGTAGCGAACGGCACGGACATCACGTTCACCAGACCACCCAAGACCGCCGCGACGTGGACACGGCACGATTTCGACGACCTCCACGCCGGCGGCCTACACACGTCGAACTATCCCGAGAACGCGAATCTCGAGGATAGCGTACTCATCGCAGACGCTCACGCAACGATTTTCGCCGCGCAACCGTCGACACGAGCACATCTCGCGTCCGGCGAGACGCGCACGTATCTCGCACCAGACGGCACATTTCGTGGCCTCGTGGACTACCGGGTTCGCTACCCGAACACGACGACAGCGAACGCGACGCTCGGAAACACGAGCACGGACTGGTCACTCGCGAGCCACCAGATTTCGCGCGTCTGGCTTACACAGGACGGTGAGACGCTCGCCTCCAGTTCTGGCACACACACGCCGACGCTCGACTACCACCTGCAGAACGACCGGAGTACGACGCTGACACTCCACGCACAGATCGAGGTTCGCGTCCAGCAGACCGTAGAGCTGAACGGCAACGTCATTAACGCGACGACGCGGACTGACTCGATTACGGTCAGTGACTCACTCGACGGATCAGTCTACGATCTTGCCGCGTACCCCTACTACGCGACGTATCCGAACGGCGATGCGGGCGTCGCAATCTTCCAGTCGCGGCCGTGGCAGGGCTACACGCTCACCAGTAATGGGAGTGAGCGTGTGCGCGGCGTCTGGCGGTCCTACACTGCCCGCCACACGAACTGGGACACGCTCGTCTCCTCGACACGTGACGGCGAGACGCGCACTCAACCGGACGCTATTCCCGTCTCAGTTCACGCGTATCCGTCGCGGATCGGGCCAGTCGCTGAGCCCGTTCGAACCGGCCCATCGGTCGTCAAGACGTGGGGGATTAATCGATCGTCGCCTGCGTCGACACTCGGCGAGAATGTCCACATCGACGTCGTGAACCAGTCCTACAAGACGTCCTATGGGGTCGCCGTTCGCACCGACGATGTCGACCGGCAAGCACTCCACGTCGGGGGAATCGTCCGCGGCGTGAACGCGACCATCATCCAGCCACAGGAGGGATCGACGCGACACCTCCGAGAAAGTAATCTCACAGTGAGTGTTCTCTCGCAGAACGATTCGGCCGCAGTCGTCCGTCTCGAACTCCGGGACAACCAGACGGGTGCGCCAATTGATCTCTCGAAGAGCCAGCGTGGCCGTGCGCTCGCCCAATCGGATGACGGCTACATCGCGATTGCTGGCCAACACGTCCAGACGAACGCCTCTGGAGTCGCCGTCGTCACGTTCACGCAGCCCGGCATCTACACGGCGCAGTACCATCCCGAATCGTGGCTCGGCGCGAATCCCGCCTACGTACGTGACCGGGCGAGCGTCCGCTGGCACCCGCTCGGCACGATACAGGGGTGGTTCGACCTCGCGTTCACGACTGGGTGGAAGCTCCTCCCGTTCGTCGTGATGTTCTACGCCGGTACGCACCTCCTCCGCCTCTTCGACCTCCACCGCTTCCAGAACCCATGACTGACAGCTCACCACCCATCGACCGTCGTACTGCCCTCCAAGCACTCGGCAGTCTCACCCTCGCCGGCATTGCCGGCTGTACCAGCAACCAGAGTCCGGGGCCATCGAGTTCCCCGACGACTACCACTGCTGGGCCGTTCGCGAACATCAGCGTCCAGGGAACAACGCTCGTCGTCGACCTCGCGAGCGATACCGACGCTGAGCACGTAAACCTCGTGAAGCCGAACGGCTCGCTCTTCGGGACACGCGACGTCGCACAGGGTGCAAGCCGCGTCTCCTTCGACGTCGGCACCACCTACACTCCCGGCGAATACGAGCTCGTCGCTGTCAACGGCGATCAGACTGTCGGCACGACCACACGGACGCTCCGCTCCGACCTCCAAATCATCGAGATGGGGATCGGACGCAATCAGCCCGAGAAGATGTGGAATGGAACTGACGGTAGCCCGCACTCGCAGGCGTTCGTCACGATTGAGAACCAAGGGAGTGGACCGACCGCAGTCACCCAATTCCTCTTCTTCGGGAAGGTCCCCTATTCGAGTGGTGAGAACGGGACTCAGTACGCCGGGACTGATGTGAGCGGTATCTACGACCCGGAATCTAACTCCGAAATTGAGCGAGTTGTCGTTCCCCCTGGGGGGTCAAAGACGATTTACAGCTCTCGGATGCCGTTCGCGTTCATTCGTGGTGGCAACGTCGTGTGTACGGACTATCAACAGTCTGGGACGTTCAAGCTCTCTCTTGAGACATCGACCACCGGCCCTTCCCTCTCGAAGACGTACGATGTCCAGTATTCTGCATCGGAGGAGTTCAACAACTGCTCAATCACGATTAAGGAGGACGGCTGATGGTTGATCTGATCGGGGTCGTCCTCCAAGGGTTCAAGGACGCAGTCAATTGGTTCATCAGCCTGTTCATGCAGGGACTCCGGAGTGGATACCACAAAATCTCCGTAGCGACGTTCGGTACCCCGACCCCGAATACGGATGGCGCCTTCGTCTTTGGGCAACCGACGAACGCTCCGTGGGAGTCCATCCATCACGCCCTGATTGGTGGCGAGATCATGGTCGTCTCGCTGCTTCTACTCGTAATCTGCGTACAGGGTCGTCATCTCATCCGGATATTCAACATCGGAAGTGCCTACGAGTCACGACGAACGCGTAAGACCGCGTGGGTCGGTGCCTTCCTGATCATCACCTGGTACTGGATTGCCGTACTCACACTCTACTTGATCAACGGATTCACGATCGCTCTTCTTCCGAGCTTCAGCTCACTCAGCACCGCTATGCTTGGATACCTCCAGAACACGATAACTAACCCTGGTCTCTCACTGGTTTTCGCGCTTCTTGGTGGGCTCTCGATGTGGGCGCTGGAGGCACTCTACTACATCCGGGAGGTCTTGCTCTACGTCTATATTTACGGGATGCCGATCGCATTTGCGCTCGCCTACGGGAATGTCCCGGTGCTCTCGGACGTCGCGATGGGCTTTGCGAAGCGCTTCGTCCCGCTCGCAATCCTCCCGCTCCCCGCCGCTGTCGTGTTCAAAGGCTACGACTTACTCTACTCACAGCACGCGCTCTCGCCGGGGAGTCCGTTCCTCAAGTATCTCGTCGCCGTCTCCCTCCCACTCGTCGCCTTGGTGGTGACGTGGAAGACGTTCCAGTACGCGACGCCGCTGACCGCGAAAGCCATCGGCACCGCGACGCGCGGTGCTGCACTCGTCGGTGGTGTTGCAGCAGGCGCCTACGTCGGTGGGGCGAGCGTCGCGACGACCGCTGCCCGCTGGGGCCCGAAAGCCGCTGCTGGACAAGCTGTTGCTGAGCACGCCAGCCGTCGCGCTTCAGAGGAGAGTGAGGAGTCTGCGCCGTCGTATCGCCGCACAGAGAACGACCCACAGACACGCTAACCCAGTATGTCCACAGATCCAGACGCTGCCGCCCGACGCATCATGAATCAGTTCGGCGAGGAGAGCCGCATTCCCTACCTCAACATCGAGGAGGGAGATGTTGGCGTCCTCATTGCCTTCCCCATCATCGGCCTCTTCCTCGCCGCCCTCACCGGTATCGACTCACTCGCCCTTCCGTTCGTCGCAGGTGGGTTCGGGCTTGGTGTCGCCATCATCTACGTCTCCCCACGCCACCTCACCGCGTGGACGTGGGCAACCGACGTCTACCAGTACCTCAAACGCCCCCGAATCACCTTCAGCGCACCAGCCGAACCAGAATCGAGGACGAACGAGACGGTTCGGAACGAAGGCGGATTCGCGAATTACACGCCCTTCACGCCGGACGAGCGGACGCAGGACCTCACCAATATCGAGCGGGCGTGGCCCGGCGCCGGCGCGATCCAGCGCTCGGACGGGACGATGGAAGCCTTCGTTGAGGTTGACCCGGACAACATGGATTTCGCGATGTCCGAGGACTGGGCGCAACTGCAGGAGGCGGGCGCGGAGTTCGCGAACAAAGAACTCGACTCGAAGCTCAAACTCCACGCCACCACGCGTGCATTCCCTGTCGAGCAGGTTGTCAAGAACATTCAGGACCGCCTCGACGACGAGGACGTCCAAGCGAACCCGGTGTTCCACGAACTCCTTGAAGAATACCTCGAGACACGCCCACGCGAGATGCGCGAGCGTGGCATCCAGCAGATCCGCTACTACATCGGCGTCGAAGTCTCCCCGATGGACATCTACGACCGCTATCGCGACGAATCGACGCCCGCCGAGAAACTTACCGAGATTCCCGTGGTCGGCTTCCTGTTCAACCCGTTCGTCACACGCCGCGAGAACTTACAGGCGGTAGAGCAGCGGGCGCGGATGTTCGAGACGCTCGACGACCGCGTCGCTGCCGTCCGGAGCGAGTTCATCCAGCAGGCGAGCGGGTGGTCGGCACGCCGGCTCAGCACGGTCGAACTCTTCACGCTCGCGATGGATTTCTGGAACGGCCACGAACACGACGTCGACGACCCCGAATCGGTCATCCGCCAACAGCCAGCGATGGATCAGCAGGCACGGGAGGATGCCGATGCATAACGTCGTCCTTCCGGCGGCAGTCGGGTTCGGCGAGCAGCTCTCACAGTGGGCACTCAACCCAACGACGCCCGGCGGTGTCCTCCTCTACCTGCTCGTCGCGGTCGTCATCGTCGCTAGCGGGGTTGTCGCGTGGACGCGCTCGCAGGCACGTAGCGACGAGCCGACTGTCGAGTTCGCGGACGTTCTTGACGAGGGGACGCTCGAAGAGGGGCAGGCCGAAGGACGGCTGCTCGACGAAATCGCCGAGTCACACAAGACAGCGATTGCGCCAGCCGCCATCGAGTGGGAGACACGCGCGGCACACGTCGGCGACCAGTGGACGTCGACGCTCTACATCGCGGAGTACCCCGACTATCCGACTGATGGCTACCTCAGCGACCTCTTCGAGTTGACTGACGTCGAGTTCGACCTCACCGCGCACATCACGCCGAAGAACCAGGAGCGCGCCCGCACCGAACTTGAAGAGATCGCTGACGACCTCCAGGTGGACGCGGACCTCGAGCAGAGCGTTCGGAGCTCCTACCTCCAAGAGCGCGCTGACGAGGCCGCAGCGACCTACAAGGCCGTTGAGAGTGGTGCGAACGTCTTCGACCACGGGCTGTTCATCACCGTGCGCGCCGACGAGAAGGACGACCTGCAAGACGCCGTCCGCACCGTCAAGAGCACCCTTCGCGACGACCCCGCAAACCTCACACCGAAAACCGCGATCTGTCGGCAAGATGTTGCCCTCCAGTCCGCCGCACCGATCGGCGACAACGAGTTCGGCCGCGAATCCATCGCCCTCGGTGGCGCCGTCGGCGCCCTCCTCGCATCCCCGCATAACGCGACGATCCTCGAGGAGGGTGGCGTCGAGTTCGGCATCCACAAGGACAACCAGAGCCCCGTCGTCATCGACCCCTTCGACCGCGACAACGGCTACGCCATGTTCACCGTCGGTGATCCGGGTTCGGGGAAGTCGTTTGGCTCGAAGCAGAACTTCATCCGCTCGATCGAGCAGGACCGCGACCGCATCGGCATTGTCCTCGAGCCGCTCAACAACTGGGCTGGCGTCTCTGAAGCGCTTGACGCCCAGCGAATCACTGTGGGTGGGACGCTCGGCCTGAATCCCCTCGAAATTCGCCAGACGCCCGAGCACGCACAGCGGGCGATGGGTGAGGACGCGAGTCCGTTCAACGAGAAACTCGACGACGCGATGAGCTTCCTCACCAACTTCTTCGCCCTCCGCGGGATCTCGCTCGGCGACCGGCGGACGACGCTCGAACTCGGACTCCGGACTGCGTACGCCCGGCAGGGTATCACCGACGACATCGCGACACACGACAACCCGAGTCCGACGATTCGCGATATGCTCGACGTCTTCGAGGAGATGGTCGACGAACCCGCGGAGTTCGTCGTCCGCTCCGAGTCTGAGGCCGAGAAGCTGCAGGCCGACGCGACGTGGCTCCTTGACCAGCTCCGGCCCTTCGAGGCGGAGGGCCGGCATGCGAATCTCGGCAAGGAGTCCGCGTTCGACATTCGGGACGAGAAGACGATCTATCTCGACCTCGCCCAGCAGGAGGGAAGTGTCGACTCCAGTACGGCGCTCACGATGCAGCTCTTGATTTCGCTCGTCTATGAGCGCGCGAAGGAGACAGAGAAGGAGGTCGTATTCGTCATCGACGAGGCCAGATATCTCATGCAGGACGCCGCGAGTCTCGCGTTCCTCGAGACGGTGTTCCGCCATCACCGCCACCATGACCTCTCGATTCGCCTCGTGACACAGACTGTCGACGAGTTCTTCGAGCACACCGAAGCCGAGGCGATCCTCGATCAGTGTGCGGTCAAGCAGTTCCACCGGCTCGACGGGATGGACGAGGAGTGGGCCGACGAGTTCGGCCTGAACTATGCGCAGATGCGCTACGTCCAGGACGCCGTTCCCGGCAACGAAGATGCTGGGTTCTCCGAAGCACTCGTCGGCGTCGACGGCGAGTGGCGCGGTATCCAGGTTGAGGCGATGCCCAAGGAGAAACAGGTCATCGACTTCGACCCCACCACCCAAACTCGCGACGAACTCCCCGGCGCAACCAGCGACGAAGCTGATTCAGAGCTGGGGTCAGTCCAGCAGCGACTCGCCGAGCAAGCCGGTGAATCAAGCGACGACGCAGAACAGGTCGCGGAGACGGACGGTGGTCGCGATGAGTGAGTACCTCCGCGTGACGCCGACTACGGAGGCAGTATCTCCATCGGGGGTTCCACGGATCCTTGAGAGTCTTCACAAACTCACGAGTGAGGACTCGGGGCTCGGGGCGAAGCTGAATCCGCTCTCGTCGTCGACGCCGCCGCGTTTCGAGTTCCTCGCGCTCAGCGAGGGTGCTGACGCACCAGTTGAGTTCTACTACGGCGCCGACGACTACCTTGACACTCTCGAGGAACGTCTGCAGTCCGTCTATCCGGAGACGTTCGACGTCGAACGCGTCACCCTCGACGTCGAATCGCGGCTTATCCAACCAGTCGAATACTCCCGTGCGGAGTTCATCGATGCCTACCAGCAGGGTGCCCTCCAGTACGAATTCTCCGAGGACGAGCAGTACACGCTCACTGAGGACGGCAAGATTGAGACGTCGAGTGTCGATGTGACTGCGGACAGCGTGGTGTCGGTTGACGATATCGCGCTTGACCTCGCGACTGGAGACGAGACGCCAATCAAGAAGCCGACGCTAACCAAGGAGGGTTCGATTCTCGCGCGCCCAGCAACTGAGACAGTCTCTCCATATGGTGTCCGCTGGCAGGGGGCTGCGAGCCGGAAAGAGGACTGGATGACGTCCCTCGCGCCATTCACGGACGGCGAGGGCGAGGAATCTCTGTCGGCGGTCGACCAGCCAGGCGCGGCGCTCGCGTCCCTCATCGATCACGTGAATGACGCCACAGAGCCACTTGCCTTCCAAGTCGTGTTCGAGCGGCGTGCGGGCTGGCAGTCCGATGCCGACGTTCGGAAAGAAGACCTGATCGACGGCCGCGACACACTCGCTCAGCGGCTGGTTGGTGACCTACTTGCGTACGATCGGGAGTACGAGGACGAGCGACCGGACAGGAGCGAACTGAGTGATCGTGTCGTCCGGCGGCTCGACGCAATTCGGGCGACGAATCCACAGCGCTCGTTCACCGCCAACATCCGCGCAATCGGCGTTCCCACCAGTGAGACTGGACAGGAGTCTCTCGACGACCGACTCGCGTCGCTCGCTCCTGTTTTCGACCCGCTTGATGGCCCCTTCTACGACGTCGAAACCGAACGGGTCCGCGAGAGTGGCTTCCGCCAGGCGAAAAAAGAGCAGAATGCACGAACGGCACTCCAGCGCCTCCTTGATGGGGAGTTGGTGACTGGGCGCGGGAAGACACGTCCGGACTTCGTGCTGAGTGGGCGCGAACTCGCACACTTTCTCCTCGTCCCCTCCTCAGAGCAACTCTCCATCGAGGGGTCGCGTGGGACGCGTGCCGAGCAGCAGAGTCGGAATCCGCTGCCACGCCCAAATCCGGATCTCCGTGAGCAGTTCCGTGACGGAATGGCTGTCGGCTACGCACTCGATGAGACCGGTACTCCCGAAGAGGAGCCAGTCCGCATCCCACCCGACCTGCTCACCACCCACTACGGGCGCTTCGCGTCAACCGGTGCTGGGAAGTCGAAAGCCATCATTAACGACGCGCTCTCCCTCCGAGAGACAACCGGTGGTCCCGTCGTCATCGTCGACCGGAAGGGTGACGGGATGTGCCAGAACTACCTCCGCAGCCACCACGCCCGATTCGACGACTGCGAGGACGTCTACCACTTCCGAGTGCCCGAGACGATGCCCGCGTTCTCCTTCTTCGACATCCGGCCGGCACTCGACGCCGGTCGGAGCCGCGAGGACGCCGTCCAAGACAAGGTTGATCTGCCGTGTTGAATAGATACTGAGTCACGGTTAGAGTGGCTCAGAGAGCGGTTCTATGTTCGAGATAGCGAACATGAGGACGATTTCACGGAACTGTCGATACCAGCCAAGCGCTCGCACGGCATCGCCGAGCGAGCGCTTCGTTGTCGAATACGAAGTCTCGGCCATCCAGCGCTGAGAGTAGCCTTTTGCGCGGATGAGCGCGTTATGACCTAGCGTCAACGGCCTTGATCCACGCTGTAGGATGAGCGGTTCGACACCGAGCGCGTAGAACTCGTATTTCGTGATCCAGTTGTGGAACGCTTTGTCGGCCGCAACGGATAGCAGGTCGTCCGCGTTCCGGCGGACGACCTGCGGCCCGGTCTTCGTATCGTGTTTCCACCGGGCAGATATGTGTACGTCAAGAACAGCAAGAGACTCTCGATCGGTTAATGTTGTCACTTTCAGCGTTTGAATGTTATTTCCCGACCGCTGGCGGTAATACGACGAGGCAGAGCGGCGGTCGAAGAACGTGCTGTCGAGTGCAGCGTGGCCAGACTGCGGGTGTTGCTGCGCTGAAACGCGCAGCAACGCCCGCCACACCCACATTTCCAGCCGGTCGAACGATTTGTAGATCGTGGTGAAGTCAGGTAGATCGTCGGGATCTAGACTAAGAGCATCACAAATCGCGGTCATATACTGTAGCCGATTCGGTGTTTCACGGTAGCTGTGGCCGTCTTCGAGCCGGAAACAGTGAAGAACGACGTGCTTCCAGCGGGCGAACCCGCCGGTGGCGGGCTCGCCCGCATGCTTCCCCAACGCTTGTTTGACTAGCCGCCGACACTGCTCAACGAAGTCGAGGAGATCGACTTCCATATCCAGAATCGATTTCCTCGGCTTCGTCCTTCTAACCCGTGATAACTCCCGATTAGATCGCTATTCAACGCAGCAGGTTGATCATTTCCACGATATCCTGCGGATGATTCTCGGGCGGGAGAAACACGAGCGGGCGTTTGTCGCGAACGAGATCCTCAGCCAACTCATCAAGGCGCTCTTCGACGCCGAGTACGGCAGCGATGTCTTCGGACTCAATGATCTCTTCACGGCGGTTCGCCGGATGCAGGACGAGCAGACGATTCCGTCCGTCTCGATGGCGAACCAGCCGGTCGAGGAATCGCTGACGCGGCACCTCTCGAAGGAGGAGTCGCAGTTCCAGACGTCGATGGACGCTGCTGGAAATCGTCTCGAGCAGCTTCGGGAGAGCCCACACCTCCGTCGTGTCTTCAATCACACGCCCGCACAGAACGAGAGTGGGGAGTATGTCGAGAACCACTTCGACTTCCGGAAGTTCCTCGACGAGGACGTCACGATTCTCCTTGACCTTGGTGACCTCCGACCAGAGGCACAGCAGGCGGTCACACTCCTCTTGCTGAGCAATCTCTGGGACGCCGTGCAGGTCCGGCGGCGCGACGGCCAGACCGACTATGAGAAGCTTACGAACCTCATTATCGAGGAAGCCGCGCCGGTGGCGTCCACGCGTCTCGTCTCCGAGCAACTCCTCCCACAGGGCCGCTCGTTCGGTCTCAGTATGGGTCTCGTGATGCAGTTCCCCGGCCAGGTCCGCAACCGGAGTGAGCGTGCCTACGACGAGGTGCTGAACAATATCAAGACGAAGCTCATCGGGAATATCTCGATGGAGCACGACCTCGCCGAATCACTCGCTCATGAGGACTTGAGCCCAACCGACCTCCGAAATCGCGTGAATACACTTCCGAGTGGGGAGTGGATTGCGCAACTCCCGAGTCCGGCTTTCGGGGAGACTGGGCCGTCGCCGTTCTCGATGAAGCCGCTCCCGATCTCGGCCGGCCATCCCGAGAGCGATAACCCACTCACCGAGATGGAAGCCTCACAGTTCGAGTCGGTGACGCTCCCCCAAATCGTTGAACGGACGCAACGCCAGTACGGCCTCAGCGCCGAACAGGCAGATGCGGCCGTGGACGATAATTGGGGGAGTTCTGGCGACGACCCATCCGTATCGCGAACGTCAGACGGCGAGCAGTCCACGTCGATGATGATTGGTGGGACGTCAACCGAGACTGATGGCGACGCCGAGGACGATGAAGCAAGTCCCTTCTTCGGAGAATCCTCGTCTGCTGACCCGGGGGCTGTGGACTCCGATGCGGAATCAACGACATCACAGGTCGAGACTGAGCCGTCACCGATCGATGCCGGCGGAGTGACTGTCCCCGATGCGGAATTGGAGCGACGCGGACTCACTCACGACGACGCACGCTTCCTGCAGGACGTCCTCGACGTGATGAACGGAGCCGACGATGCACAGTCGCTTCTTGACCCAATGGGGGGCCTGCAGGAGAATCGTGATGACCTCGATGTTGACCGGCTTATTGACCAGAACCTCCTCTCGAAGATGTCCGTCTGCCGACGAACCTACTATACTGTCCTGCCAGCCGGCCGTGAACTCCTTGGACAGAAACTCGAAATCGGCCCCGGAAAGGGCGATATCGGCGAGCGTACACCGCACAAGGTCGGTGTTGAACTCCTGCGGCGCTGGGTCCAAGACCAAGATAACGTCACTCGGGTCGCGACCTACGTTGAGTACGATGCAGAGACTGTCTTCGACGTTGCTGGCTTCGATGACAGCGATACTCTCGTCTGGGTTGGCGAAGCCGAACTGCCGAGTAACAACCGTGCCGCACCGATTGATGACTACGAGAAGATGGCTGCTGTCGATGCCAAGGCTGTCTGGGCGTTCAACAACCGCGAGACGGCACTCGAGATCCTTGACCAGCTTGCGGAGCAAGACCGTATTGACCAACGCGTAACTGGACGTGACGCCCGCTCATTCACCAGCATCCGCGACGTCGTTGACGACCTCGATGCAGCCGGACTGACGACGCTTCGGAGCTTCAACACACTCGATAAGGACTACAACCCATGACATGGCGCGCTGCGACCCGCGACGAGCTCTACACGTACTATACCGAAGAATTCCCAGACTACGTCGAGAACCTCCCGTCATTCATCACAGCGACCGGGCCGAAACAGTACGCCCTCGCATTCGACCACCCGCACCCCGTCCGGAAAGACGCGGTTCCGGACAAAGACTTCATCCGACGCGACACCTGGCAGACCGACACTACGGGCGAGCGCCAGCAGGCGGAGTTCGATGGCTGTGAGGACGTTCTTGACTTCGTGCAGCATCCTGCACGACACGACCCGCTCGGTGGGAGTGAGTTCGCGCTCGCTGACCCCGATATTGTTGAGGAACCGGATCCGCGACCGAATGCTGTCTACTACGCTCTCGATAACTGGGAGCGCCCCTGGGTGTTGCTCGTCGACATCGACGCGAAGACCATCGCTCGTGAACGCGCCGCGGACGCACTACCACAGGACACCAGGAATCGCGACGACGAGGCACTCCTCGAAGCGACCGGGATACTGGATGCGGAGCCAGCCGGCTATCCGTATGCCTTTGAGGACGTTGAGCAAGCGATCCAGTACGGCTTCGAGGTGCAGGATATCTTCGCAGACGATTTCGACGCCGAGGAGACGATGGTCGTCTACAGCGGCCAGGGCGTCCACGTCTACCTCCTCGATACAGACCTCGCACATCGCTACGACGCACAGAGTCGCGAAGTCCTCAACGACCTCCTCTTGGAGACGTACGACATCCCGATTGATCCAGTCGTTACCGCCGACCGCCGTCGTGTCGCCCGTCTCCCCTACTCGCTCCACGCCGACGTCTCCCGTATCGTCCAGCCAATCGAATCCACCCAGTTCGACCCACGGACTGCAACCCCGGAGTTCCTCGACTGATGGCCACCACGACCCCAATCGACGACGAACGCACCGCCTACCAGGTCGCCGCCCTTCCGACTGAGTACGGGAAAATCCGAATCAACCAGCTGTTCACGCGCGGGTTCAACCGCTATATCGTCAACGGCGAGGACCAGCCCGACGACCTCCTTGACGACCTCGAACGCTTCGGGACAGCTGCGTTCAAAGAGGATGTCCGTGACGCAGCAGCGCGCGAGCCGTTCGTCGACGAACCGGGTACACTCGCGGTCCTCGCGACGCTGAGTGTGATCTGCATCAAAGCCCACCCAAAGTTCGAGGACGTCCCCCCGCGTAAGATCCAGCCGCTCTACGACGTCCGCGAGCTCTACGTGAACAATCTCGGCTCACTCATGCGCGAATACGGTGACAGTACGCTCCAGCAGGATATCGCGGAGGTCCTCTACGCGAAAGACCCCGGTGAGGATGGCCCACATCCAGGCCGCGTCTGTACCGGCATCAAGGAAATGCCCGAGTTCGGCGGCGGCCTCCATCTCGAAATCCCGATGGCCGCTGCCTCCCGCCAGTGTCTCGTCCGCGACGACCAGCGCCCCAGTAGTGAAGGGGAGACGTCGGAGATTCGGACGCGCGTGAAGGACAACAATCTCTACGTGCCGGCTAGCGATTTCGACGCGAAATACGAGGAGTATGCGCGTGAAGCGTTCAAGAAACTCCTCCGGGTGCAGGAGGATGGACTCTCTGAGGACCAGCAGACGTGGTTGGTGGCGAACGAATCCGCGATCACCGAACGAATCGACCGCTTCCTCGAAGGCGGCAACCACGATCGGATCTGGCCCGACTGGGACCGTGGTGAACGCCTCGTCCGCGTCCTTCGGGAGGCAGTCAACCACGTCGAGGATGAGACGGCAATGATTGGAGCGTTCCATTCCGCACAAGCGCTCTACGAGGCGCTCGACGCGTACGATCCAGAGGCGTCGTGGAAGCAGAGCATCCAGAATCGAGTGTCGAGTCCGCGCAGTCTCGGCAACCTCCTCGTCTCTCAGCACGACCATCGCAGTCTCACCGTTGAGCAGGACCGAGAGACAAACCAGTATCGGATCGATGCGTCGTCGGGTGGCGCCCATCCGATCTCCGTCGAGTCGATTGAGGACCTCTTCGAGCTGCCCTGCATGGCGGACATGGCCGAACGCCTCCAGGAGAAGAAGCCCGTCCGGAAGGACCTCTACAACTTCGTCCGGATGGTCATGTGGTTGCCACAGTACCGGGAGAGCAGTCTGGACGAGATTGTCGCGGACCTCAAAGACGTCTTCTCGCAATGGCCGTGGTACGATGAGCAGACGACTGACTACCAGATTCGCTACGAGTTCTCGAACACGATCGACGGCGAAACTCCGCTTCCGATGAACTGTGACAACGATGACCTGCAACGCTACTGTATCGGGCAGGACCAATGCGATTACTCGATTTGGGGGAGCGTTCCCTTCCCGGACGAGATGTACGACCAACTCGATGAGTCAGATTCCACGACCGAATTTTAGACGCCGACCACAGAAATGTCTCCATCCTTATAGTTCGAGAGAAGCCGAAAAATCTATCTTCTTCTCACCCCCCGTCGAGCAGATTTCTGTGGGTTTCAGACCGTATTTCTCGTGTTTTACTGATTCATCCTGGAGTATAGGGATAGTCGAGAAGAAAGGCGAGTAGTGAGGACGTCTGGAGATTCGACTAAGATTAGCGGTTTCGCGTGATTATTCGGGTTTGAGCCCGCCGTCGAGCAGAATTCTCGAAAGGCGGTGTAGTCTGCATTTCGTCGAGCAGAACGATCGGCTCTTAGATCTGCCCGACGGTCCTCTACCTGAATCTAATACCGTTATTTTGTCCTCTGTACCTTCGATATCGTCCAAAGGAATGGGGAGGTACAGGAATGCAAACGCCGCTGGCTACGGTGGCCTAATCGATGGGATGGTTGGTGAGCGAGAGCAGATTATATCAGAATACTATCGATCGATGTGGATGTGCAGTCTGAGACACTGGGAGCTACTTCTTAACCAACAGATGCTGTGTTCGATCCAGTTGTTGGTTAATAGCTTACCGACGGCAGACTGGCAAGATAATATTTCAGAATATGATATTTGAGAGTATCATAATCTGGCATATTTATGGATGTGTGGTGTGTAGTGATGGCTATGACTGGCTTCGTGAATCGGACCGAGGAGCTTGAGCGGCTGCGGGCTCTCTACGAGTCGCCGGACGCTGAACTCGCCGTGATCTTTGGGCGTCGTCGTCTCGGGAAGACCGAGCTCGTCCGCCACTCACTCCGAGACTACGACGACGCGGTCGTCTATCAGGCGAAACAGAAGACGAGCGCACTCCAGCTTCAGCAGTTCATCGACACTGCCGCCGACGCCTATCCGGGGATCACGCGCATTCGAGAGGACTGGGAGGCCGTCCTCGGCTATCTCGCCGATCAGGACGCAATCGTCGTCCTTGACGAGTTCCCGTATCTCATCGAGCAGGACGAGAGTCTTCCCTCGGTGTTACAGGCGATGTTTGATCACGAGCTTGCGGACTCCGCGGCAACGTTCGTCCTCGTCGGCTCTTCGATCAGCATGATGGAGGAAGCTGCCCTGCTTGGAAACAGCCCGCTCTATGGTCGTGCCTCGCTTAAGCTGGACATTGGACAGCTGCCGTTTGCTGCCGCGATGCAGTTCTTCGAGGGACAGCTCACACCGACCGACCAAGTGCGGACGTGGGCTGTTTTCGGCGGGGTGCCGTACTATCTTGAGGAGGTTGATCCAACTGCGTCACTTGGGGCGAACGTCCAGGAGACGATTCTCTCTCGGCATGGGACGTTGCACGATGAGCCGGACTACGTCTTGCGGATGGAACTGCAGGAGCCGACGCGGTATTTCTCGATTTTGGAGGCGATTGCGGGCGGGCGGACGAGTCGGAACGAGATTGCGGGGACGACTGGGATTGAGTACAATCAGCTCTCGACGTATCTCGATCGGCTCAGCCGGCTGCGGCTTGTTGATCAACATGTGCCGGTGACGGAGCGTAAAGAGCGGAGTAAGCGGAGTCGGTATCGGATTCGGGATCCGTTCTTCCGGTTCTGGTTCCGGTTCGTCTACGGGACCGGCGAGCAGTACGACGAGATTGGCGAGGATGCCTTCGAGATGCTGATCGAGCCGGAGTTAGCGGATTTCGTGAGCCACCCGTTCGAAGACCTCTGCAACACCGCGCTCCGAACGCTCTATCCGGACGTGACGATTCGGCAGACCGGCCAGTGGTGGTATGGGGAGCACGAAATCGACGTCGTCGGACTCACGACGGATGAGACGCTCCTCGTCGGGGAGTGTAAGTTCCAGTCGTCTCCGCTGAGCCTTGATGCGCTCTCAGGCTTGGAGCAGCATACTGACGAGCTACGTTGGACACCTGACTCAGGAGCCAGCCGGCGGGAAGAGTACGCGCTCTTCTCGCGAAGTGGATTCACCACCTCTGTCGAAGAAGCGGCGGCAGAACGCGACGACCTGCGGCTCTTCACCATGGCGGATGTCGTTGACGCGCTCACTACAGAGTGAGGGATGTGTCTCCAAGAACGGTGAATGGAGCACTTGCAGCTAACGATGGTGGATTACACGAGATCGAGGAGAAAGCCCACGACTGAAGTCCTGTCTCTTACCCACAACTCCTATCGCTGTAGTTCGCCGAGAAAGAGGCCAAGATGCAGAGTGGT
>NZ_BAAABL010000085.1:0-21805 GCF_039520965.1 Halarchaeum salinum | reverse complement strand
ACCACTCTGCATCTTGGCCTCTTTCTCGGCGAACTACAGCGATAGGAGTTGTGGGTAAGAGACAGGACTAAAGTCGTGGGTTTCCGCCTTGAACTTCTATGAGCTCAGACGTCCGCCGGCGTGTCGAAGTCGTGGTAGTGTTCGCCCTTCTCCTTCGTGAGGATGTTGAGCGCGGCGGCGGCCCCGTCGCCCGCGGAGATGACGGCCTGCCACTCCTCGGCGCGCACCATCGCGCCCGTGGCGTAGGCGTCCGCGACGCTCGTCTCCATCGTCACGTCGACGTCTACGACGTCCTCGTCGGTGAACGCACACCCCAGCTCCTCGGCGAGGTCGCGATTCGCGCCCGTCGCCAACACGAGGTAGTCCGCGGTGTGCTCCTCGCCGTCCGCGGTGACGATGAACCCATCGTCGGCCGCATCGACCGCCGACACTTCGGTCTCCTCGTGGAGCGTGACGCCGTGATCGGCCGTCGCTTGCTCGCGTGCCCGATCGAGGAAGACGTCGCCGTCCATCGAACGGATGCCGAGATAGTTGAACAGGTGGGCCTTGTGCATCCACGTCTTGTCCGTGTCGAACGCGACGGCGTCCAGTCCGTTCTTCGATGCGAACAGTGCGGCGCTGAGGCCGGCGGGACCGCCGCCGACGACGATGACATCCGTGTCTCCCATATCAAGGTGTGCGTTCGCATACCGGATAAACGTTCCCGCGGCGACGACTCGCCTACTCGACGTGTGTCGGGAGCCGGCGGTGGCGATAGCGAAAGAAGGCGTCGAGGCCGATCTTCGCCGCCTCGTCGCCAATCGGTGCGAACGGTCCCGTTGGCGTCCGGTAGCGCACGCGGTCGCGACAGCGCGTCCGCGCCCCGTCCGCGTAGAAGAGATGCGTGTGCTCCCACTCCGGGAACGGTCCCTCGACCATGACGTCGCGGAAATACGCCACTCCGTCGCCGTGCTTTCGCTCGACGATCTTCGACGTCCACCCTTGTCGGGGGCCGACGCCGAACGGGCGAACCGAGAGCTCGACGGTCGAGCCCGGCTCGAGGACGGCCGGATCTGCCATCCCGTCGGGTCCCCTGACGTGCTCGACGCGGAGGTTCACCCACGACGGCGTGAGTGCGACGAGTCCATCGACGCCCGAGTGGAACTCCCACACGCGATCGAGCGGCGCACGCACCCACGACTCGCGTTCGTACGTCGTCATACGATCACTACGGATGCGGGTCGCAAAACGACTCGGGCTAGTGGTATTCGTCGGGGAGGACGTCGCGGTGCGCGTCGAGGTGGTCGGCGATGAAGGTGAAGACGGCGTCGGTGCCTTGGAACCCCTCGGCGAGCCGGCCGACTAGTTCGCCCTCGACGAACAGGAGGAGTGTCGGGACCGAGCGGATATCGTACGCATCGACGAGGTCGAGATCGTGTTGGGGGTTGCACGTCGCGACGGCGACGCCCGAGGCCTTTGCGACTGCACCCACGATCGGTTCGATGGACTCGCAGAGCGTACAGCCCGGCCGATAGAGATCGACGAGCGCGACGTCGTGGGCGGCGACGAAGGCGTCGATGTCCTCACCCGTCTCCACCGTGATCGGCTTCGTCGGCGCGTCGGCGTCGCGAGCGGCGGGCGTGCTCACTTCAGCCGCTCCTGCAGGAAGGAGGGGTGGGCGGCTGTCACGCCGTCGATATCGAGGATGTCCTCGCTGATGACATCGCCGAGGGCGTTGCCGTCGGCGGCGCGGACTTCCGCCATCAGCATGTGGTCGCCCGAGGAGGTGTAGAGCGATCGGATGGACTCTAGGCTCTTCAGCGCGCGCGTCGCCTCGACGTAGCGTTCGGACGCGACGTCGATCCCGACCATCGCGATGGACTGCCCGGAGAGCTTCTTCGGGTCGACCTCGGCGGAGTAGCCGACGATGACGCCTGTGTCCTCCAGTTCGTTCACGTACTTCCGGACGGTCGGCTTCGAGACATCAGCCCGCTCGGCTAGATCCGCGTACGAGGCCTGGGCGTCCTCCTCGAGCGCCGCGAGTATCCGTTTCTCGGTCGAGTCACTGCTCACACACACTCTTTGGCGGCACGGAAAAAATATCTTCCGAATCCGAAGGTCAGGCGTGCCGGTCGATGAAGTCGTAGGAGCGCTCCCACTCGCCGTCCTCGAAGTAGCGCTCCGCGAGGTTGCCCTCCGGCATATCGCCGCGCGAGCGCTTCTCCGCCTGGTAGGAGGGACGCTCGTCGTCGACGAAGTAGCGACCGGTGAGGACCTTCCCCTCGTAGAGGGCGTCCTCGGTCTCGTGCATGGCCTCCTGTGCCTCACGCCGGTCGTGGATGTCGAAGTCGTAGTCCTCGGAGTCCTGAATGTCGACGTACGGGACGTACTGCTTCGCGTCCTTGTTCCACGTCGGGCACTGCGTCAGGAAGTCGACGTGGCTGAAGCCGTCGTGCTGGACGGCCTCCTTGATGATCTCCTTCGCCTGGTTCGGGTTGACCGCGGCCGTCCGGGCGACGTACGACGCACCGGCCGTCAGGCTCATCGAGAGCGGCCGAATCGGCGTCTTCGCGTTCCCATTGGGCTGGGTCTTCGACTTGTGGCCCTTCGGCGAGGTCGGGGACGTCTGGCCTTTCGTCAGGCCGAAGACCTCGTTGTTGAACACGATGTACGTCATGTCGTGGTTCTCGCGGGCCGTGTGGATGAAGTGGTTGCCACCGATCCCGTAGCCGTCGCCGTCACCGCCGGCGGCGATGACTTCGAGGCCGTCGTTGGCGAGCTTCGCCGCGCGGGCGACCGGCAGCGAACGGCCGTGGATCGTGTGGAACCCGTAGCTGTCGAAGTAGCTGTTCAGCTTCCCCGAACAGCCGATCCCCGTCGCGAGGAGGATCTCCTCCGGGTTCTTGCCGAGTTCCGCCATCGCGCCCTTCAGGGCCTTCAGCACACCGTAGTCACCACAGCCCGGACACCACGTCGGCTGGGGCTCGATGCTGGGCGTGAACTCGTCCTGCGCTACCTCTCGTTCCTCGCCGATCGCGCTAAACGCACTCATTGTTTAATCACCACTTGCCGCGAGTTCGAATCGCGTGTTCGAGGAGAGCTCCTCGCCGTTTCCGTGCTGCTCGACCGCCTCGACGATCTCGGCGGGTTCGAACGGGTTCCCGTCGTACTTCAGCAGCGAGGAGAGCTTCTCCCCGTACCGTCCGAGGTTCTTCTGGATGACGCCGTGGAACTGCGCCGTCGAGGACATCTCGACAACCAGCACCTCATCGACGCTCTCGATGAACCCCGAGACGAGCTCCTTCGGGAAGGGTGCCATCTCGGAGACGCTGAGCCCCTTGACCGGGTGGCCATCATCGTTCAGGCGCTCGACGGCCTCCTCGACGGTTCCGGACTGGCTCCCCCAGGAGATGACGCCGTAGTCCGCGGACTCGTCGCCGTAGACCTGCTGGCGCTCGTCGGCGTCGAGGTTCTCGCGGATCGCCGCGAGCTTCTCGTTGCGCCGATCGACCTGTGCCTTGCGGTTCGAGGGGCTCTCGCTGATGTGCCCCTCGGGCGTGTGCTCGTTCCCGGTGGCGAGATACCGCCCGCCGGTCTGGCCGGGGATGGAGCGTGGGCTGACGCCCTCCTCGCCCTCGTGCTGGAACCGGTGGTAGATCCCGGTCTCGCCGTGGGGCTGGTCCTCCAGCTCCTCCTCGGTCAGAACGCTCCCGAGGTCGGGGTTTGGCTCCTGGTCGAAGGTGCTCTTCGGGACGTTGCGGTGCTCCCCGGAGAGCTTCTGGTCGTAGATGACCATGACGGGGATCTGATAGTCGTAGGCGAGCTCGAACGCCTTACGCGTCTGCTCGTAACACTCCACCTGGTCCGAGGGCGCGAACACCACGCGGTGGCTGTCGCCCTGGCTCGTGTAGAGGACGTGCTCGAGGTCGGCCTGCTCGGGCTTCGTCGGCATCCCCGTGGAGGGACCGGCCCGCATCGACTCGACGAGCACGAGCGGCGTCTCGGTCATCTCCGCGAGGCCGAGCGGCTCGCTCATCAGCGAGAAGCCACCGCCGGACGACCCGGACATGGCCTTCGCGCCCGCGTGGGACGCGCCGACGGCGAGCGCCGCCGCCGCGATCTCGTCCTCGACCTGCTCCGAGATTCCGCCGACCTCGGGCATCAGGTTCGTGAGGATGGTGAAGACGTCTGTCCACGGCGTCATCGGGTAGCCCGCGATGAAGCGACAGCCTTCGTCGAGGGCCCCGTACGCGATCCCGTGGCTTCCGGAGACGAGGACCTGCTCCTCGTCGTGCTCGCCGGTCGGGACGGTGACGTCGGGGGCGTCCGCGTCGTACTCCTCCTGGACGTGTTCGAAGGCGTCGTGGAGGACGTTCAGATTCGCCTCGAGGATGTCGCCGCCCATCGCCTCAGCCATCAGGTCCTCGACGTACGAGGTGTCGATGCCCGCGATCGCGGCGGTGACGCCGACGCCGGCCGTGTTCCGCATGATCTCGCGGCCGTGTTCCTTGGCGAGCCCGCGGAGATCGACGTCGTAGACGTGCCAGTTGTTCTCCTCGACGCGCTCGTCGAAGTTCTCGACCTCGTCCGTGTCGAGGAGCCCCGAGTCATAGACGATGACCCCGCCCTCGCGGAGTTCGTCCAGGTTCTCGGCGAGGGGTTTGATCTCCTCCTCACCGTAGTAGGCATTCTCCTTCGGGTTCCGGGCGAAGGAGTCGCCGAGGGCGACGAGGAAGTTGTACCCGTCGCCGCGGGACGTGACCTCGTCCGACGATGCGCGGATCTCCACGTACGTGTGGCCGCCGCGAATGCGCGAGGGGTAGTGCCGGTGAGTGAAAACGTGGAGCCCCGAGCGCATCAGAGCTTTCGCGAAGTTCTGGCTCGTCGAGTCGATTCCGTCACCGGAACCGCCCGCGATTCGCCAGATGAGTTCGTCGTCAGTCATAGTGTATATCCTGGCCCCCTGCGTGGGACGCTAGGGGATTTTTCGTACGGCACTCACTAAATCGTTTGCTATCCGTTAGCAAGGAAAAATTATGAAGAATACGGTTGCGGCGACGGCTGCCGCGCACCCGTCGCGTCAGTCCAGCGCCCGACGATTGAGTATTCCGGCCATATCGGCCGTGTTCCCGGCGAGATCGCGGAACGACGTACCGACGTCGCTGTCGTGATCGAGCGCGACCGGCGCGCCCCGATCGCCGCCCGCACGCACCGAGGGGTCGAGCGGGATCGCCCCGAGGAAGGGGAGGTCGTTCTCCGCCGCGAACGCCTCGCCCCCGCCGCTCCCGAAGACGTCGTGTTCGGAGCCACAGTCCGGACAGACGAACGTGCTCATGTTCTCGACGATCCCGAGTACCGGCGTGTCGTGCGTCCCGAACATCTCCAGGCCCTTCTGCGCGTCGTCGATCGCGACGTCCTGCGGCGTCGTCACGACCACCGCGCCCGTCACCGGCATCGTCTGGAGGACGGTCAGTTGCGTGTCGCCCGTCCCCGGCGGGAGGTCGATGACGAGGTAGTCGAGATGCCCCCATTCGACGTCCTCGACCAGCTGGGTGAGCACCTTGTGGACCATCGGGCCGCGCCAGATGACGGGGTCGTCCTCGCCGCCCGTGAGGAAGGCCATGCTCATCAGCTTCACGCCGAACTTCTCCGGCGGGATGAGCGTCTCCTCCTCGGTCGCCTGTGGGGCCTCGTCGGCCGACACCATCCGCGGGACGTTCGGCCCGTAGACGTCCGCGTCGAAGAGCCCGACACGCGCGCCGCGATCCGAGAGCGCCGCCGCGAGGTTCACCGCGACCGTCGACTTCCCGACGCCGCCCTTCCCGGACGCCACCGCGATGACGTTCTTCACGTTCGGCAGGACGTCGTCCTCGGTACCGGAATCCTGCTCGGGGTGGTATGCGGAGAGTTCGGGTTCGAGGTCGAGGTCGCGAATCGCCTCGCGGACTCGCTCGGCGATGGTCGACTCCGCCGGTGAGTACGGCGTCCCGAGCGCGAGCGAGACGTGTGCGACGCCGTCCTCGACGGTGACCTCGTTGACGAGCCCCCCGGTGACGATGTCCTCACCGAGATCCGGGTCCTCGACACCGCGTAACGCCTCCTCGACGTCCGCTTCGTTCATGCCCTCGTTAGGCGTCGTCGCGTGAATAAGCCCGTCGGACGACGACCCGTGACACGCCCGAGACCGGGGCGGAAACGGGGAGGACCCGCGGGCTTATCCGTTCGGACGTGCCATATCCCCGCATGCTCGAAGACGGGTTCGGTCGCGAGGTGACGGGGGTGCGGATCTCGTTGACGGACCGCTGTAACTTCGACTGCGTCTACTGCCACAACGAGGGGCTGGGCGACACTCGCGGCCCGATGGACGCGCGCGATCACGAGATGGACGCGGACGACGTCGTCCGCTTCCTCGACGTCGTCGAGGGGTTCGGCGTCGACTCGGTGAAGTTCACGGGCGGCGAGCCGATGCTCCGCGACGACCTCGAGGAGATCGTCCGCCGGACGCCCGATTCGATGGAGGTGTCGCTCACCACGAACGGGACCTTCCTCCCGGGTCGCGCCGAGCGCCTCGTCGAGGCCGGCCTCGATCGCGTGAACGTCTCACAGGACGCCCTCGACGAGGACGCGTTCCGTGAGGTCACCCAGAGTGGCGCGTACACCCAGGTCATCGAGGGCGTGAAGGCCGCCGTCGAGGCTGGCCTCGACCCCGTGAAGCTCAACATGGTGCTTTTCGAGGAGACGAAGGGGTACGTCCCGGAGATGGTCGACTACGTCGCCGAGAACGAGGGCCTCCAACTCCAGCTCATCGAGTTCATGCCCGAACTCGTCGGCAAACCGGAGTGGGCCGTCGACATCGACGCCGTCCACGACTGGCTGGCGGGGAAAGCCGATCGGATCGAACACCGCGAGATGCACGACCGCAAGCGCTACTGGGTCGACGGCGGGATGGTCGAGATTGTCGACCCCGTTGGCAACGAGGAGTTCTGCGCGAACTGCCATCGCGTGCGCGTCACACACGAAGGCTACCTGAAGGGGTGCCTGAACCGGAACGACGACCTGCGTTCGATGGGTGAGATGACGCGCGGCGAGATCGCGACGACGTTCCGCGAGACGGTCCAGGCACGAGTCCCGTACTACGGCGAGTACATGGTCGAGGACGGGGAGGGCGGCTGGCAGGTGAACGAACAGTATCTCGACACGCCCGCCGACGCCACCCCCGCGGACGACTGATCGGTGTAGGACCCTACTGGCTGACGAGTGTCGCCCCCTGGTTCTAACAAAGGCCCGCACGCGTCTTGAGATATGGGCGAGACCATCGGCTTCCCCGAATCCGTATCGCTCGCCGTCGGCGGGATGGTCGGAGGCGGCATCTTCGCCGTCCTCGGTGTCGTCGCGGCGAACGCGAGGTCAGCCGCGTGGCTCGCGTTCGTGGCCTCCGGACTGCTCGCACTCTGTGCCGGCTACTCCTTCGTCAGGCTGATCCACGAGAGCGACGACGCCCTCGCCGGCCCGGTCGACCACGTCGCGGAGTTCACCGGCGAGCGCTGGCTCGCCGGCGTCGTCGGGTGGGTGTTCACGTTCGGCTACGTCGGCACCATGGCGATGTACGCCTATGCCTTCGGGAGCTATGCGCTCCAGCTCGTCGGCGTTTCGAGCATCCTGGGCGTCCCCGCGCGCCCGCTCATTTCCGCCGTCGCCGTCGCCGCCTTCGTCGGCTTGAATGTCCTCGGCGCGCGGGCATCCGGCCGCGCGGAGGACGCGCTCGTCGCCGCGAAGGTCGGGATCCTCCTCGTCGTTGGCGTCACCGGTGTCTACTACGGATACACGCAGGGTGCGCTCGAAACCGGGCTCCGGCACGTCGGCGGCGGCGTCGTCTCCGCCGCCGCCCTCTCCTTCGTCGCCTTCGAGGGGTGGGAGCTTCTCACCTTCGACCTCGACAGCATCGAGAACCCCGAGGAGACGGTACGCAAGGCGATCTACACGAGCATCGCCTTCACAACGCTCCTCTACGTCCTCGTCGCGATCGTCACGACGAACCTCCTCTCCGCGGAGACGATCGCCGCACACGCTGAGACGGCGCTCGCGTACGCCGCGCGACCCGTCTTCCACGAGGTCGGGTTCGCGCTCATCGCCGTTGCCGCCGTGCTCTCGACGGCCTCGGCGCTGAACGCGACCCTGTTCTCCGCTGCCCACCTTAGCCAACAGGTCGCAGACGCCGCGCACAACGTCCCTGAGGCCGGCGACAACCGCGTCGCGGCGTCGGTGGGCCAATCTCGCACTGAAGAGGGATCGTCACCAGTACGCGCGCTGCTCGTCCTCGGGACGCTCACCGCGATCCTCACCGCCTACGGGAGCCTCGATTCGATCACGAGCTTCGCCTCCGGCGCGTTCATCAGTATCTTCGGCGTGGTCTCCGCCGTCGCCTACACCCGACGCGACTCGCTCGTGAGCACGGTCGTCCCGGCTCTCGGCGCGCTCGGCTCCTTTGCGGCGTTGCTCGCGCTCTTTTGGCACCTCCACCGTACCGATCCGGACGTGCTCGCGACAGTCGCGACCATCTGGGCCGTCGTCCTCGCAGTCTACTGGCTCCCCCGTCGATAGCTCACACGCCTTCGGCGTTTCGTGATAGTTAAGTAGGGTCGGTGATTCGCATAGATTGCAGTCACTGTAGGGACGCCGCGTCCCGAGTCCGCTGAGGGCGACAGTAAACCACCGAGCGGGTCGTGGTAGCCTAGCCTGGTCAAGGCGCAGGGTTGCTAACTCTGTGGCTCACCGCCTCCGGGGTTCAAATCCCCGCCACGACGCCTCTCCACACGAGACAATCATGAGCGAAGAACAACAAGAGGAGCCGGACGAGGAGGAGGACATCCGATACTTCGTCCGGATCGGGCAGACTGACCTCGACGGTACCAAGACCGTCGAGCGTGCCCTCTCCGAGATGGACGGCATCGGCCGCCGGGTCTCCCGCGTGGTCGCCGCCAACGCCGACGTGGACCGAACAGCCACGCTCGGCCGTCTCGACGACGAGCCGATCGAACGTATCGTCGAGGCCGTGGAGAACTTCGCCGACGAAGTTCCAGACTGGCTGGCGAACCGCCGGAACGACTTCTACACCGGCGAGACCGAACACATCACGGGCAACGACGTCTCCCTCACCCGGAATCAGGACGTCAACCGGATGCGGATGATCCGGTCCTACAAGGGCGTGCGCCACGAGCGCGGACAGAAGGTCCGCGGCCAGCGCACGAAGTCCACCGGGCGTACCGAGGGCACCATCGGTGTCAACGTCGAGGCCCTGCAAGAAGAGATGGAAGAAGAAGAAGCAGCCGAGGGGGAGGGTGAATAATGGCGCTTCCCGGTGAGAACACCAAGTTCTACGAGACGCCGAACCACCCCTACCAGGGCGAGCGGATCGCCGAGGAGTCCGACCTCCTCGGCCGCTACGGCCTGAAGAACAAACAGGAGCTCTGGCGTGCGCAGTCCGAACTGCGCTCCTACCGACGCGAGGCCCGCGAACTCCTCGGTCGCGTGACCGAGGAGGGCGAGGAGGGCGAGGAGTTCGTCGCCCGCCTCCGCCGCTACGGAATCCTCGGTGACGCAGACGAGCTGGACGCGGTCCTCTCGCTCGACGTCACCGACGTCCTCGAACGCCGCCTCCAGACGGTCGCTTACCGCAAGGGGCTGGCGAACACGCCGCAGCAGGCGCGGCAGTTCGTCACCCACGGCCACGTCACCGTCGGCGAGAGCCGCGTGACCGCGCCGTCGCGGAAGATCGCCGTCGCCGAGGAGGACGACGTCGCGTTCGACGAGACGAGCCCGCTGGACGACGAGCTCCACCCGGCTCGCGCCGACAACCAGGAGTAATCCAATGGCAGGAAACGAAGCAGACGACAAGTGGGGCATCGCACATGTGCACGCCTCGTTCAACAATACGCTGCTCACCGTCACTGACGAGACGGGTGCCGAGACGCTGGCCAAGTCCAGCGGCGGTGCCGTGGTGAAGCAGAACCGCGACGAGGCCTCGCCGTACGCCGCGATGCAGATGGCCGAACAGCTCGCCGAAAACCTCAAAGAACAGGGTATCGAGGGCGTCCACGTCCGCGTCCGTGGCCCCGGTGGAAACCTCCAACGGAGCCCCGGCCCCGGTGCGCAGGCCACGATCCGAGCGCTCGCTCGCGCGGGCCTCGAGATCGGCCGCATCGAGGACGTCACCCCGATCCCCCACGACGGGACCCGCCCGCCGAAGAACAGCGGCTACTAACGAAACCACATGGCAACGGACTTCGACGTCGAATTCATCGAAGACGGCGACCGGGAGGCGCGCTTCCTCGTCAGAGGGATCACGCCCGCGTTCGCCAACGGCATCCGCCGGGCCATCCTCGCGGACGTCCCGACGCTCTCCATCGACACGGTACGGTTCGTGGAGAACTCGAGCGTCCTGTTCGACGAGGTGCTCGCCCTCCGGATGGGTCTCGTGCCGCTCACGAGCCCCGAAGGCGAGTTCGACGAGGACGACACCGTCACCCTGGCCATCGACGTGGAGGGACCGGCCACCGCGTACAGCGGCGATCTGGTCTCGCCGGATCCGCAGGTTGAGCCCGCCGACGAGAACATTCCCCTCATCGAGCTGAAGGACGGACAGCGTCTGGAAGCCGAGGCCGACGCAGTGCTCGGCCGGGGTCGCGATCACGCGAAGTTCCAAGGCGGCGTCGCCGTCGGATATCGGCATCTCCAACACGTCGAGGTCGGTGACGACGCCTCGGAGTACGGTGAAGACGATACGCAGATCGTTCGTGGCGTCATCGAGGACGGCGACGAACTCGTCGCCACCTCTGAGTTCGGCCACGATCTCACGAACCGGTATCCGGGGAAGGAGGTCACGGTCGAGGACGTTCCGAACGCGTTCGTCTTCCACGTCGAGTCCGACGGGTCGATGCCCGTCGACGAACTGGTCCTCCGTGCCGTGGGCACGCTGTCCACGCGCGCGGACGAACTACGCGAGAAGGTCAGTCTGTAAGCCGATACATGACCCGCCACCCCACCATCGACGCCGGCCCGTCGCACGCAGCGGCGGCCCCGGCGCGACACGGGACCGAAAGTCCCTTTACGGGGCGGCGGGAACCATGTATCGTCGGTAAGACCGCGCCTTCTCAGTGGGCGTGCAGGGATAGCCAAGTTTGGCCAAAGGCGCAGCGTTCAGGGCGCTGTCTCGTAGGAGTTCGCAGGTTCAAATCCTGCTCCCTGCACTCCACACCCCTATACTCTCATCAGGAGCTAGAAGCATGAGCAAGACGAGTCCGAGACTCAGTAGTCTCATCGCCCAACTCAAGTCCGTCGCCCGCGATTCGGGTGCGGACGTGTGGCATGACGTCGCCGACCGGCTGGAGAAGCCGCGCTCGACGCACGCAGAGGTGAATCTGAGTCGTATCGAACGGTACGCGAACGAGGACGAAACGGTCGTTGTCCCCGGTAAGGTGCTCGGTTCGGGTGCCCTCCGGAAGTCCGTGACCGTCGCTGCGGTGGACTTCTCGTCCAGCGCGGAGACGAAGATCGAACACGCGGACGGCGACGTCCTCCAGCTAGCACAGGAAGTCGAACAAAACCCCGAAGGGTCCAACGTGCGGGTGATCCGATGAGCGCCGCAGAATTCGACGCGGACGTCGTCGTCGACGCCCGCGACTGTATCATGGGTCGCGTCGCATCGAACGTCGCGGAACTCGCGCTCGACGGCGAGACGGTCGCCGTCGTCAACGCGGAGGACGCGGTCATCACGGGGAACGAGGAGGACGTCCTCGGGACGTACCGCACGCGAGCCGAGCTCGGCTCGGACAGCGGTCCGTACTACCCGAAGCGTCCCGATCGCATCTTCAAGCGCGCCGTGCGCGGGATGCTCCCCTACAAGACGGACCGCGGCCGCGACGCGTTCGAGAACGTCCGTCTCTACGTCGGCAACCAGTTCGACGAGGACGGCGAGGTGCTCGAGGGAACGTCCCTCGATCGCCTCTCGAACATCAAGTTCGTCACCGTCGGGGAGATCTCCGAGGAGCTGGGTGCTAACAAGACATGGTAACCAACACGAGCGGCAAGAAGAAGACGGCCGTCGCCCGCGCGACGGTCACCGAAGGCGAGGGACGCGTGCGAATCAACTCGACGCCGGTCGAGCTCGTCGACCCCGAGATGTCGCAGCTCAAGATGCTGGAGCCGTTCCGCATCGCGGGCGAGGACATCCGCGACGAGATCGACGTCAACGTCGACGTCAGCGGCGGCGGGTACGCCGGACAGGCCGACGCCGTCCGCACCGCCATCGCGCGCGGGATCGTCGAGTTCCGCAACGACGCCGAACTCCGTGATGCGTTCATGGACTTCGACCGTCAGCTCCTCGTCAACGACTCCCGGCGCAAGGAGCCGAAGAAGTGGGGCGGACCCGGTGCGCGGGCCCGCTACCAGAAGTCCTACCGCTGAGGTGTACAAACCATGATGGTACCAGTCCGGTGTTTCACGTGCGGCACCGTTATCGGTGAACACTGGGAGGAATTCAAGGCGCGAGCCGCGAACAAGGAGGGCGACGAGGACCCCGCGGAGGTTCTCGACGACCTCGGCCTCGACAGACACTGCTGTCGGCGGATGTTCGTCTCGCACCAGGACCTCGTCGACGTGGTCTCACCCTACCAGTAATGCCCGAATTCAATCGCTACGAAAAGGCACGCATCATCGGGGCACGCGCCCTGCAGGTGTCGTACGGCGCACCGGTTCTGGTCGACACCGACCAGACCGAGCCGATCCTCATCGCGGCCGAGGAGTACGACGCGGGCGCGCTCCCGTTTACCGTCCGGAGGGAACGACAATGACACGCATCGAAACGGTACGCCTGCGCGCAGTCCTCGACTCGCGCGGCAACAAGACCGTGGAAGCGGACGTACTCACCGAGTCCGGCGGCTTCGGCCGCGCGGCCGCTCCGTCCGGGGCGTCCACTGGCGAGTACGAAGCCATCGAGCTGCCGGTCAACGAGTCCATCGCGGCGGCCCGCGAGCACGCGGTCCCCCGTCTCGAAGGGCGCGTCTACGCCGGCGATCAGCGCGCGGTCGACGACACCCTGCGCGCGGCCGATGGCACCGAGGACTTCTCGGAGATCGGCGCGAACTCGGCGGTCGCCATCAGCATGGCGGCGGCGAGAGCCGGGGCGGACGTCCTCGGCGCACCCCTCTACCAGCACCTCGGCGGTGCGTTCAGGGGCGGGAACTTCCCGATCCCGCTCGGGAACGTCGTTGGCGGCGGCGAGCACGCACAGGAAGCCACCGCGATTCAGGAGTTCCTGAGCGCGCCCGTCGGCGCGCCGAGCGTGAAGGACGCCGTCTTCGCGAACGCGCAGGTCCACGGCGAGATCGGCTCGCTGCTGGAAGAGCGCGATACGCCCGCGGCGAAGGGCGACGAGGGCGCGTGGGCCCCGTCGATCTCGGACGCGGACGCGTTCGAGCTCGTCGAGGAGGCCGTCGAGACGGTTGAGGACGACGTCGGGTTCGAGATCAAGTTCGGTCTCGACATGGCGGCGGCCGAGACCTTCGAGGACGGGGAGTACGTCTACGGTGACGAGGTCCGCTCCACCGAGGAGCAGATCGACTACGTCGCCGGACTGGTCGAGGAGTACGACCTCGCGTACGTCGAGGACCCGCTCGACGAGGACGCCTACGAGGCGTTCGCCGAGCTCACCGATCGCGTCGGCGAGCAGACCCTCATCTGTGGCGACGACCTGTTCGTCACGAACGTCGAGCGTCTGCAGGAGGGAATCGATGTGGATGCGGCGAACAGCATCCTCATCAAGCCGAATCAGATCGGCACCCTCAGCGACGCCTTCGACGCTATCGAACTCGCCACCCGGAACGGCTACGAGACGGTCGTCAGCCACCGGAGCGGCGAGACTGAGGACACGACGATCGCACACCTCGCCGTCGCGACCGACGCCCCGTTCATCAAGACGGGCGCGGTCGGGGGCGAGCGCACTGCCAAGCTGAACGAACTCATCCGCATCGCGGACGAGGCACTATGAGCGAGCACGAAGACAGCGAGGCCGATCTCGAGGACGCCCCCGAGGCGGACGCGGAGTCCGAGGCGACCGACGTCGACGTCGACGTCGAGGCGGACGCCGCTGACGACGCCGACGCTACGGAGGCCCCCGAGCCGGCCGCAGGGACGGAAGACGTAATGCCAGACGAGGACGCCGACCTCCTCATCCCGGTCGAGGATTACCTCGCCGCGGGTGTCCACATCGGCACGCAGCAGAAGACGCAGGACATGGAGCGCTTCATCCACCGCGTGCGGACGGATGGCCTCTACGTCCTCGACGTCTCGCGTACGGACGAGCGCATCCGCACGGCCGCGGAGTTCCTCGCGAACTACGACCCCGAGCAGGTCCTCGTGACCTCCTCGCGCCAGTACGGCCGGTTCCCCGCGGAGAAGTTCGCGGACGCGGTCGGTGCGCGCGCCCGGACGGGTCGGTTCATCCCGGGGACGCTGACGAACCCGAAGTACGACGGCTACATCGAGCCGGACGTGCTGGTCGTCACGGACCCGATCGGCGACAGCCAGGCGGTTAAGGAAGCGATCACGGTCGGCATCCCGGTCATCGCGATGTGCGACTCGAACAACTCCACGAGCAACGTCGACCTCGTTGTTCCGACGAACAACAAGGGTCGACGCGCGCTCTCAGTCGTCTACTGGCTGCTCGCGAACGAGGTTCTCGACAAGCGCGGTGCGGAGCCGTCGTACAGCCTCGAGGACTTCGAGAGCGAGATCTAACGCCGACGACTCTTCCTTTCGACGCCCGACCCCGTAGTTACATCTTCGTCGATCGCTTCTTCTACCGCATGCAGGTCGCCGGTAAGGCACGGCCGACGGACGAGTCGCTACGCGCTGCGGCTGACCGTGGCTTCGACGCGGTCGAGCTCTACGTGACGCCCGACCTCCTCGACACCGATTCGGGGACGTTAGTCGAGCGGGTGCGTGCATCTCCGGTGACGGCGTGTTCCGTCCACACGCCCCACGTCCTCCCGTCGGCCACGGGGCCGCTGCGCGCGGCCGACCGGATCGCGAGCGCGCTCGAGGCCTATCTCGTCGTCCACACGCAGTACGCGAACATGACTCATACACCGGTGCTCGCGGAGGCGGGCTTCGCGGCGGCCCACGGCTACGAGAATCAGGCGGGCGCGAGTGTCCGGCACGTCGAGGCGCAGGTGCTTCGCCGCGGCCACGAACTCGTCCTCGACACCGCGCACCTCTACCTGGCGCACGCGGATTACCAGGCGCGGTTCCGGACGCTGCTCGACGAGCACGGCGAGCGGATCGAAGTGGTACACCTCGCTGACGCGACGCGCGAGACGGACGGGCTCGGGTTCGGAGAGGGAGAGATGGCGATGGACGCCCTCGCGCGGACGCTGAAAGCGCGCTTCGATGGAACTGTCGTCTTGGAAGTGATGCCCGCCGAACAGGCTGACGCGCTGGCGCGCTTCAGGACGGCTTAGCGCTCGACGACGCCGAGTCGGGTGTCGAAGCCGTCGACGAACCGGACACGCTTGCCGAAGAGGGTACGCCCGCCGTGGAGCGGGTGGTGTGCGGCGGCGTCGGAGACGTCGCCGCTGAGGAGGACGGCGGCGGGGCACGCACCGAAGCGCTCGATGCGCTCGCGGACAGCGCCCTCGTCTGGCTCACAGAGGACGACGTCTTGGCCGGGGAAGGCGGCGAGGTCGCCGAACACATCGTCGTAGTCACGCTCGGGTTCGGGGAGCCGGTAGAGGTCGGTGAACCGTGTGATCGCGGCGTCGAGGTCCGTGACGGCGAGGAGGACGCGCCCGATACCGGAGAGCGGCGAGCCGTAGAGGGTGCTGTCGGGGACGCGATACTCGCGGGGCGTCCGATCGGAGACGACGAACGGGAGCGGGGAGTCGGAACCGCCGAGGAAGCCGACGTCCCACTCGGCGACGCCGCGGTCGGTCTCGCGGCGTTCGTGGATCGGCCCGCGAACGGTGACGTCGTGGCTGATCGCGCGCTGGAGCTCGCTGTGAACGCTCCCGGCGTCGACGCCCCACGCGCAGGGGCCGGCGTCGGCGTCGCCGAAGGCGGGCCAGTGGCTGTCGTCCGCGTCGGGACCGGCGGGGGCGAGCAGTTCGAGCGCGGAGCCGTCCGGGAGGACGATCATCGCCGTCTCTGTCCCGGTCTCGACGTGTTCGCCGCCGTACTGCGGGGCGAATCCGGCGTTCTCGAAGCGCTCGACGAGCGCGTCGAGGTCGGGGCCGGCGAACGGGACGGAGTCGATGACGGGGCGCATACTGTCGTTTCGCCGTCGCCGGGCATAGGTGGCGTGGCCGCCGTCGAAGCGAAAGGGTACTTACGCGCGGCCGCCGCGTGTTCGGATATGCCGACGAGTTCGAGCGCCCCGGGGAAGGTGTACCTCTTCGGGGAGCACGCGGTCGTCTACGGCGAGCCCGCGGTGCCGTGCGCGATCGAGCGCCGCGCGACGGTGACGGTCGGCGAGCGCGCCGACGACCGACAGCGAGTGAGCGCCGCGGACCTCACGCTCGATGGGTTCACCGTGGAGTACGGGGCGGACGATGCGACGCCGGACGTCGACGTCCCGACGCCGCTCGTCGAGGCCGCGATGGGGTACGTGGACGCGGCGATGGCGACGGCCCGGGACGCGGCCGACCGCCCGGACGCCGGCCTCGACGTCACGATCGAGAGTGAGATTCCGCTTGGGGCGGGCCTGGGTTCCTCCGCCGCGGTCGTCGTTGCGGCGATCGACGCGGCGACGCGCGAACTCGGAGTTGATCTCGCCTCGGAGGATGTCGCTGAGCGCGCGTACGCGGTCGAAAAGGAGGTCCAGAGCGGCGAGGCCTCGCGGGCGGACACCTTCTGTTCGGCGATGGGGGGTGCCGTCCGCGTCGAGGGGTCTGACTGCCGAACGCTGGCGACGCCCGATCTCCCGTTCGTCGTGGGGTACGACGGGACGAGCCACGATACGGGCGAGCTCGTCGCGGGCGTGCGCGCGCTCCGCGAGGAGTACGACTTCGCGTACGATACGGTCGAATCCATCGGCGATCTCGTCCGCCGAGGCGAGGATGCGCTCCGAGAGGGCGACACCGCGGAGCTCGGCCGGCTGATGGACGTGAACCACGGCCTGCTCGCGGCGCTGGGCGTCTCCGCGCGCTCGCTGGACGAGATGGTGTGGGCGGCGCGCGAGGGCGGCGCGACGGGGGCGAAGCTGACGGGTGCGGGCGGCGGCGGCTGTATCGTCGCGCTCGCCGACGGCGACGGTGCGAAGACGGCGCTCTCGTTGACGCCCGCTTGTGACGAGTCGTTCCGCGCCAAACTCGCGACCGAGGGGGTGCGCGCCGAATGATGCTCGCCGGACGAGGGCCGATCGGATCGCCCGCTCCCCGGAGGGTGTTCGCGTGACTGTCGTCCTGAAGCTCGGCGGCAGCGTCATCACCGAGAAGGACACGCCGGACACGATCGATGGCGACGCACTCGCCGACGCCGCGGACGCCATCGCCGCGTCGGGCGTCACTGACCTTGTGCTCGTCCACGGCGGCGGCTCGTTCGGTCACCCGCACGCCGCCGCTCACGACGTCTCGCGAACTGAGGGGACGCAAGACGTGGCGGCGGTCCGGGAGATCCACGGCGCGATGCGGGAGTTGAACGACGCCGTTTGTGACGGACTCGTCGAGCGCGGCGTGCCCGCCGTCCCGCATCACCCGCACTCGGCGGGCCACCGGGACGCGGACGGCACCCTCTCGCTCCCGACAGACCCCATCGCAGCGAAACGCGACGAGGGGTTCGTCCCGGTGCTCCACGGCGACGTCGTGACACACATCGGCTCGGGGGTGACGATCCTGAGCGGCGACGAACTCGTCGTCGCGCTCGCCGAGGGCCTCAGCGCCGAACGCGTCGGCGTCTGCTCGACCGTTCCCGGTGTGCTCGACGATGACGGCGAGGTGATTCCGGCCATCGAGAACTACGCGGACGTCAGGCGGTATCTCGGCGGGAGCGACGACACGGACGTCACGGGTGGGATGGCGGCGAAGGTCCACGCGCTCCTTGGTCTCCGCGCGCCCGCCTCCGTCTTCGGCCCGGACGCACTCGCCGACTTCCTCGGCGGCGAGCAACCGGGAACACTGATCCGATGAGTACGACCCCCATCTGCGGGGACTAGAACAGCCAGCCGCTTCTGATCGCGGCGACGAGGCCGGTGAGGACGACGACACTTGCAACCGTGGTGACGAAGATAACGGTGCTCATGTATTCGGCCGTATCGATGGCGTCGTCGCCGTCGGCCTGTTGATACGCGATGACGAGCGCGAGTGGCGTGACGGCGGCGGGCGTCGCACATTCGAGCATGAAGATGTTCGCGACGGCGGGGTTCGCGAAGCCGACGACGAGCGCGATCGCGGCTCCGACGACCGGTGCGATGCCGAGCTTGAGGACTGCGGGGAGCGCGGTCGGGCGGAGATGACCGAGGTCGACGTCGGCGAGTTGGATGCCGACGACGGTGAGCATGAGCGGGATGGACGCCGCGCCGACGCTATCCACCGTCGTCATGAACGTCCCGTCGACGGGTGGGACGACGCCGAGGAGGCGGACGAGAACTGCGGCGGCGACGGCGTAGACGAGCGGGAGGCGAAAGACCTCGCGGAGGGCGCTCGTCGCGCCCGCCGCGTCGCCCTCCCGGGCGGAGACGACGTAGACACCGAGGGTGTAGAGGACGACGCTCTGAGTCGTGAGGAAGACAGTGGCGGTCGTCCGTCCGAGGTCGCCGAAGACGAACGAGGCGAGCGGGATGCCGACGAACCCGGAGTTGGGGAACGCGCTCGCGAGCACGAGTCCGGAGAGGAGGGTCTCGGGAACGTCGAAGATCCGTCCGGCGACGAAGGCGAGTACCATGAGCGCGAGGAGGTAGGCGACGACGGCGACGACGAGGGAGAGAGCGGCGCTCCCGCTGAGGCTCGTCGTAGCGATGCCGTGGAAGACGAGCGCCGGGAGGAAGAAGTTGAGTGCGACGGTGTTGAGCGGGCCGACGGCGACGTCGGTGGTACGGCCGATGGCGTAGCCGACGGCGGCGATGGCGACGATCGGGAGGATCGCCGACGTGAACGCCCCGAAGAGCGTCATGGGCGTCTCACGTCCGTTCGGGAGGGATAGGCCGAATCGTGCGAGTGATCGGACACACCGAACCGTACCGTACGCTGATATAAATCCCCTTTCGAAACGTGCCGGCGTGGTCGGGATGCCTCCGGGGGTATCGACCCCGGCGCTTTTGTCGCGGCCCCGCGTACACGCGGCCCATAGCGGCGCTAGCGGCGTCGGACGGGGGCACACGATGGATATCGAAATCGCGACGCTTGGCGGGTACGAAGAGGTCGGGCGGAACATGACGGCGGTCCGCGCCGGCGACGACATCGTCGTCTTCGACATGGGGCTCGATCTCGCGCCGGTCGTCCGCGAGGGGATCGACGTCGACTCCGCGGATCGGGCCGCCCTGCTCGACGCCGGCGCAATCCCGGACGACACCGTCGTCGACGAGCTCCCCGGAGAGGTGTGTGCGATCGTCTTCTCGCACGGCCATCTCGATCACGTCGGCGCGGCTGGCGTCCTCGCGGCCCGCTACGACGCCCCGCTGGTCGCGACGCCGTTCACGATGGAGTGCGTGAAGGGGGAACTCGATTCGGGGTACGACGGTGACCTCGTGACGATGCCGGCCGGCGAAACGATGGCGCTCGGTGATGGCCTCGAACTGGAGTTCGTCCACGTCACCCACTCGACCGTCGGCGCGGTGAACCCCGTGCTCCACACGCCGGAGGGTGCGATCGTCTACGGCCTCGACAAACGCCTCGATCACGACCCGGTTCTCGAAGCCCCGATCGACATGGCTCGGTTCGCCGAACTCGGCGAGACTGGCGTCCTCGCATACATCGAGGACTGTACGAACGCTGGCCGGTCGGGGCGCACGCCGGGCGAGGCCGTCGCCCGTGCTCGTCTCCGCGATGTCGCCGGGAGCGTCGCGGACACCGAGGGTGTGCTCGTCGCCTCGACGTTCGCTAGCCACATCGCGCGGGTGTCCACACTCGTCGAGTGTGCCCGCGAGATCGGTCGCGAGCCGATCCTGCTCGGGCACTCGATGGAGACGTACGCGACGACCGCCGCGCACTTCGACTATCCCCGATTCGACGACGTGCCCGCGTACGGCACCCGCGTCGGCATCGAACGCGCGCTCCGCCGCGTACGCAACGAGGGGCGCGCGGGATTCTTCCTGATCGTCACCGGCCATCAGGGCGAACCGAACGCCGTCCTCCCCCGACTCGCCCGAGGCGACGGCGCGCTCGGACTCACGTCGGGTGACGTCGTCGTCTTCAGCGCCCGCGTGATCCCCGACCCCGTCAACCGCCGCCAGCGTGCCGTCCTCGAACGTCGTCTGATCCGCCGCGATGTCGAGATCCACGAGCGGGTACACACCTCCGGACACCTCCGCGCCGCGGGCCACCGCCGAATGCTCCGAGCGCTCGAACCCCGTACCCTTATCCCTGCCCACCAGTCAGTAGGAGGTATCGAGCGATACGTCGCCCTCGCCGAATCCTCCGGATACGAGCGCGGCGAAGACGTCCACGTCGTCCGAAACGGAACCACAATCCAACTCACGTAATGAACCAGAATACGCGCGAAGACACGGTGCTGTCCGCAATCGAGGACCGACGCGAACGCGTCAACGACGCGATCGACCGCGAACTCCCGATGGCCGAACCCGAACGGCTCTACGAGGCCTCCCGCTACCTCCTCGAGGCCGGCGGTAAACGCCTTCGTCCAACTGTTTCCCTGCTCGTCGCGGAGGCGCTCGCCGACGTCGAGCCCCTCAGCGAGTCCTACGACGCGTTCCCGGCGCTCGACGGGTCGACGGTCGACGTCATGGCCGCCGCCGTCTCCATTGAGGTCATCCAGTCGTTCACCCTCATCCACGACGACATCATGGACGACGACGACCTCCGACGCGGTGTGCCGGCCGTCCATCGGGAGTACGACGAGGAGACCGCGATCCTCGCCGGCGACACCCTCTACTCGAAGGCCTTCGAGATCATGCTCCGGACGGACGCCGATCCGAACGCGAGCCTCGACGCCATCGACCGCCTAGCCTGTACCTGTACACGGATCTGCGAGGGGCAATCCCTCGACGTCGACTTCGAGACGCGTGCCGACGTCGACGCCGACAAGTACCTCGACATGGTCGAGCGCAAGACCGCCGTCCTCTACGGGGCGGCCGCGAGCGTCCCCGCAATCGTCATGGGTGCGGACGACGAGGTCATCGACGCCCTCTATCAGTACGGCGTCAACGCCGGGAAGGCCTTCCAGATTCAGGACGACGTCCTCGACCTGACCGTTCCCTCCGAGCAGCTCGGCAAACAGCGCGGGAGCGACCTCGTCGAGAACAAACAGACCATCATCACCGTCCACGCCCGCGACCACGGCGTCGATGTCGACGACCTCGTCGACGCCGACGACCCCGCGAACGTCACCGAAGCCGACATCGACGCCGCCGTCGCCGAACTTGAGGACGCCGGCAGCATCGACTACGCCCGCGACCTCGCCCAGGACCTCACCGCGCAGGCGAAGGCCGAACTCGACGTCCTCCCCGACAACGAGGCGCATTTCCTCCTCCGCGAGATCGCCGACTACCTCATCGAACGCGGGTATTAACCCCGACCTTTTGCCAGCGCGGGCGTAGTGGTTCACAGAAGATTTAGGTGTATTCTGAGTTGGTAGGGCAATGACAGGACGAGAGAAAGAGATC
>NZ_BAAABL010000084.1:0-59086 GCF_039520965.1 Halarchaeum salinum | reverse complement strand
GCGTAGCTATAGGTGGAAAGTTGAGTATCACAATTCCAATACCGACGCTGTCTTGCATTCAACGCTGCAGTCGAAGTCGATCCCCGTCACCTCGGCGTTCTCGCAGTTGATGAAGTCGCCGCGGCGGCAGGCCTCGCAGGTGAAGCAGTGGCCACCGTGCCAGCCGACGCCGACGCGCTCGCCCTCGCTCCACTCGTCGACGTCGTCGCCGACCGCGTCGATGTGGCCCACCACTTCGTGGCCGGGGACGCGCGGGAACTCGATGCGCGGATAGACCCCCTCTTTCGTCATCTCGTCGCTGTGACAGACCCCACAGGCCTCGACGCTGATGCGAACCTCGTCGGCGTCGGGTTCCGGGACCGATTTCTCGACGACGTCGAAGTCGGCTCCGGACTCCGGGACCTCGACCGCGCGCATGGTGTCGGACATGACTGGGGAGTCGGGCGGCGCGCTGTTAGTGTTGCGGCTACGGGCACTACGGGCCGCCTTCGGTGGACGAACGTCCGGCGAATCACGCACCAGTTGACGTGGTAGATCGTCGCACGACGCGAACGCCTCCGAAACCGTTTTGAGCGTTTCGGCCGCAGACGCAGTATGCCGCAGGAGACCGGATACGACCCCGAACTGGGGAACAAGTTCGTCTTCGTCACCGGCGGCGTGATGTCCGGCCTCGGGAAGGGCATCACCGCCGCGAGCCTCGGTCGCCTCCTCACGAACGCGGGCTTCGACGTCACCGCCGTCAAAGTTGATCCGTACCTCAACGTGGACGCGGGCACCATGAACCCCTATCAGCACGGCGAGGTGTACGTGCTGAAGGACGGTGGCGAGGTCGACCTCGACCTCGGGAACTACGAGCGCTTCCTCGACGTCGACATGACCTCCGACCACAACGTCACGACCGGGAAGGTCTACCAGGAGGTCATCGAGCGCGAGCGCGCCGGCGACTACCTCGGGAAGACAGTGCAGGTGATTCCGCACGTCACCGATGACATCAAGCGCCGCATCCGCGAGGCCGCCGAGGGGACGGACGTCTGTATCGTCGAGATCGGCGGGACCGTCGGCGACATCGAGGGGATGCCCTACCTCGAGGCCTTACGGCAGTTCAGCCACGAGCAGGACGAAGAAGACCTCCTCTTCACGCACGTCACGCTCGTCCCGAACTCGAAGAATGGCGAGCAGAAGACGAAGCCGACCCAGCATTCCGTGAAGGAGCTGCGATCGATCGGTCTCCAGCCGGATCTCCTCGTCGGGCGCAACCCCGAGAAGCTCGACCCGGACGTCAAGGAGAAGATCGCGCTCTTCTGTGACGTCGACACCGAGGCCGTCTTCAGTAATCCGGACGTTGAGGACATCTACCACGTCCCGCTCGTCCTCGAAGACGAGGGCCTCGACGAGTACGTCATGGAGCGCCTCGCAATCACGGACGACGCACTCCCCACCGAGGAGCGCTCGACCGAGTGGCGCGACATCGTCACCCGCGACGCCGAGGGCGAGGTCGACGTCGCGCTCGTCGGGAAGTACGCCTTAGAGGACGCCTACATCTCTATTCACGAGTCGCTGAAACACGCCGGCCTCGAAAAGCAGGTCGACGTGAACGTCCACTGGGTCGATGCCGACGAAATGACCGACGAACATGAGGAGCGCCTGAAGACCGCGGACGGCGTCGTCGTCCCCGGTGGCTTCGGCGCGCGCGGCACCCGCGGGAAGATCGACGCCGTCCGCTACGCCCGCGAGCACGATGTCCCCTTCCTCGGGCTCTGTCTCGGCTTCCAACTCGCCGTCGTCGAGCACGCCCGGAACGTCGTCGGTCTCGAGGGTGCGCACTCCGCCGAGATCGAGCAGGACACCCCGCATCCGGTCATCGACCTCCTGCCCGAGCAGTACGACCTCGAGGACCTCGGCGGCACGATGCGCCTCGGCGCGCACGTCACCGAGATCGACGAAGGGACGCTCGCCGCGGACGTGTACGGCGACACCGAGTGCACGGAACGCCATCGGCACCGCTACGAGGTGAACCCCGAGTACATCGAGCGCCTCACCGAGAGCGGCCTTACCTTCTCCGGGCACGCTGGCAACCGCATGGAGATCGTCGAGCGCGAGGACCATCCCTTCTTCCTCGGGACGCAGTTCCACCCCGAGTTCCGCTCCCGGCCGAGTCGGGCGAGCCCGCCGTTCGTCGGCTTCCTCGACGCCGTCATGGAGCGCGCGGACGTCACCGCGGGTACGGAGGTGAGCCACTGATGGTGGACGTTGAGGAGTTCGTCGAGGAGGCGAAAGCAGAGATCAGCGAGGAACTCGGCGACAGCACGGCGATCATCGCCCTCTCCGGCGGCGTCGATTCCTCGACCGCCGCCGCGCTCGCCTACGAGGCCGTCGGCGAGCAGCTCGTCCCCGTCTACGTCGACACCGGCTTGATGCGCAAGGGCGAAACCGAGGAAATCGAGGAGGTCTTCGGCTACATGGAGCGCCTGCGCGTCGTCGATGCTTCTGAGAGGTATCTCGACAAACTCGAGGGCGTCACCGACCCCGAGGAGAAACGCCACGTCATCGGCGAACAGTTCATCCGGGAGTTCGAGACCGTCGCGGAGGAAGTCGACGCCGACTACCTCGTGCAAGGCACCATCTACCCCGACCGCATCGAGAGCGAGGGGAACATTAAGAGCCACCACAACGTCGGTGGCCTTCCCGACGTCGTGGACTTCGACGGTCTCATCGAACCCCTCCGCGACCTCTACAAGGACGAAGTCCGCGAGGTCGCACGCCATCTCGGCCTCGAGGAGGTCATCTCGGAGCGGATGCCGTTCCCCGGCCCCGGCCTCGCCGTCCGCGTCGTCGGCGAAGTCACCGAGGAGAAGGTTCGAGTCGCCCGCGAGGCGACCGCGATCGTCGAGGACGAGCTCGAGGAGTACGACCCGTGGCAGGCGTTCGCCGCCGTGCTCGGGCGCGCGACGGGCGTGAAAGGCGACAACCGCGTGCACGGCCACGTCGTCGCCGTCCGCTCCGTCGAGTCCCGTGACGGGATGACTGCGCGAGCTCAGGAACTCGACTGGGAGACCCTTCAACGTCTCCAGAGCCGCATTACCGGCACCGTCGAGGACTGCTCACGCGTCGTCTACGACGTCACCCACAAGCCGCCCGCGACGATCGAATACGAGTAGACTCCGTCCTTTTTGCCGCGAGCGCTCGCGGCAAAAAGCTCGGCCAAAAACTCCCGCGAGCGCGGAGCGCTCGCGGAACAGTCGCAGAGCGGTTTTCGCCACTGACACCGTACGGCCGTCCGTCAGCGCCACAACCACCACCGCACCGTCGTCGCCACGACTTTCTTTCCGTCCTGCGACGACTCGCGCATGAAGCTCTACGACGAGATCGACACCGACGCCGCCGCGGGTGAGGTCGTGACGACCGAACTCCACTACACGCCGGACTCGCTCGTGAAGGCGTTCGCGCTCGGACCAAGCGCGGAAGTCGAACCACACGAGCATCCCGAGCAGACGAATGTCTTTCACGTCCTCGCCGGCGAACTCGTCGTCGTCCGGGATGGTGAGGAAGAATCGGTAAGCGCGCCCGGCGTCGTCGCGTTCGAGCGTGGCGTCGTGCACGGCGCGCGCAACGACGGCGGTTCGGTCGCCGTGTTCACGGCGACGATGGGCCCGATGGAGTAGCGCCTCTCGTCACCTTCTTACCCGCTCGCGCCTATTCTCGCTCATGAACGTCGTCATCGTCGGCCCCGATCGCGGGCTCGGCGACGCCCTCGAAGCCCGTGGCGCGAGCGTCACCCGTCTCGAAGGCGTCGCGTCGGGCGACCGCCTCCGCGAGGCCGGTATCGAGGACACGGACCTGCTCGTCGTCACCGACGTCGGCGAGGCCACCGCGATCCCCGTCGCCCTCGAAATCAACCCCGACCTGCGCACTGTTGCCTACACTGCCGACTCCGTCCCGGAGTTCGTCCGCGGTCAACTCGACTTCGCCGTTCACCCGGACGTCCTCCCCGTAACGGCGGTCGCGGAGGAACTCACCCCAACGCTCGGCTGAGATGGTTTCGCTCCCGTCGCCGCCGTCGCTCTCGCGCCCTTCGCTTCCGCGTCCCTCGCAACTCCCGTCCCGCAGCGATCTCGTGGCCGCGATTCGATCGCTTTCGCGCCCCTCGATCTCGTCGCCCGCGAGTGCCGCGTCGCGACTCGGGACACTCCTCCGACCGTCCGCCGAGGCCGTTGATGCGACGCTCGGGCTCGCCGCGCTTGCGACCGGCGTCGGGATCGTCGTGACCGCTGCCTACACGGCCGCGAACGCCGTGCTCCCGCTCGCGCTGCTACGCGGGCTCTTCGGGCGAGTCATCACCTGAACGACGGGAGCGGCACCGCGATCGGCCGATCCGCGTCTTCCGGCGTGCCGTTCACGGCTGCGGCGTACGGACTAACGTGCTCCCAACAGACGAACGTCGAGATACGCCCGGCCTCGTGGAGGTAGAAGTCGGCGTCCGCGGGACAGATCGTGCAGGTCGGCGTTCCGTCCACTCCCTCGAGCGCCGTGTCGCGGACGGCGAGCGCGGCTTCGTCTGGCCCCTCGTCCGCGTTTTCCGCCGCCCCCACGTCGTCCGAGGACATACCGCTTGATTCGCCGTTCTCCGAGATAAACTATCGGTCACTCTCGACCGCTAACTCCCCGAGTATCGGGATTTCCTCGCGGTCGGCCTCGCTCACTGCGTCCCAGTCGACCCCTGACGGGCGCTCGTACGGACCGTCTACCGCAACGACACGCTCGGGCGTGACGACGAGATCCATCGGGACGTCGTGCGCCTCGACCGGCCACGTCGCGGTTTCGTACACCTGTCGCTCGTGGACGGTTGTGGCGACCGTCGTCCCGTCGTCGACGAGTCCCAGATCGACGAGCACGCCGAACTCGACGTCGCTGAACCCCTCGCCCTTCCCGATGCGCGCGCCGTCCTCGCTCACCGCCACGCTCCCCGAGAGCACGAGGTCGACGTGACCCAGCGCCGCGGGCCGGACCGCCTCCGCGTAGTCGTCGACGTTCGAGAGCGCGGGCGCGCGGTCGAAGTTGTCGGAACCGATCCGCGTGGGATCGAGTTCCAGGAAGCACTCGGGGTCGCGCAGGCGCGGCACCGCCATGTAGAGCGTTTCCCCGTCGTGGAGCGCGCGCCGTCGCGCGGGGAGTTGGGGCGCGTCTGGGTTCGCTTTCACTACGTCGGCGTCGCGCCACGCGTCCGTCGCGGCGAGGCGGTCGGCGGCCTCGCGCGCCCCGTCGAAGTTGGGGATACGGCCGTGCGGCGGAAACGGGAACCGGGCGAGTCCCTCCTCGTCCAGCATGTCCCAGACCCGCTCGCGGACGTCGTCCTTCGACGTCACTCGGTACCCTCCTGCGCCTCCGATCCCTCGTCCCCGTCGCCCTTCTCCGGCGACACGCCGGGTTCGTCGTCCGCTTCCGCCCCGTCCTCGTCGCGTCGCGCCAATCCGACGAGATGCCCGATTTCGGGGAGGATCACGTCGCTCACGCCGAGACGGACGGCGCTCTCGCTTCCGGGGAGACAGAAGACCGGGACGCCGTTCGCGACGCCCGCCGTCGCGCGCGTCCCGACCACGCGCGTCCCAATCTCGTCGTAGGAGAGCCGGCGGAACAGCTCACCGAAGCCGGGCAGGGACTTATCGTAGAGCGCGTCGACGGCCTCGACGGTGACGTCGTCCGGCGTCACGCCCGTCCCGCCGGTCGTGACGACCGCGTCGACCCCGTCGTCGCGGACGAGGCGGTCCACCGTCCCCTGCACATCGTCGAAATCGTCGTCGACGAGGTCGCGTGCTGCTACCTCGTGGCTGGCGTCCTCGATGAGAGCCACAATCGCGTCACCGCTCGGGTCGTCGTCCGCCTCCCGCGAGGACGACACCGTCACGACGCCGAACATCACCGACTCGGCGTCGTGTGCGTGATGACCGTGATCGCTGTGGCCTTCGTGGTCGCCGTGGTCGTGTTCTTCACCCTCGTCGTCCGCCGATTCGTCCTTCGCCTCCGCCCTCTCGTCGTCGTCCATGCGCCGCGTGTCCCGCGACTGGAAATCGACCATGTCGGACGTGGCTCCGCCAGCGCCAAAGCCGTTGTCCGTCCTGAATCGGCAGGGATTTGGGCTCCACTCGAATACTCTGGGATAATGGCACGCGAACGCGACGACGACGGTGGGACGTATCTCCACGACCCCGTGACCGTCGCTGACGACGAGGACGGGCTCGACGACCGCCAGTCGTGGGTGCTCGTCGTTACGCTCGTCTTCGCCGGGATTGTCGCGCCCACTGTCGTCTACGTCTGGCCGCCCTCCTTCCTCGGCTACCGGAACGCGTACATGGCGGTCGCGATGGTGCCCGCGCTCATCCTCGCCGTCGTCGGGCTCTGGTCCGTGCAGGCGACGCGCTCGTAGCCGCTCGCATCGCTCCGTCCCCTCGCAATATCACGACCTGTCTTCTCGGTGCGCTGTCGCTGCGACGCTCCTTTTTCGTGGCGTGTCGCGCCGCGCTTCTGTCCGGACGATCCGCGAGTCGACCGGACGGTCGGTGGGCTCTGATCTCGCGTTACTCCCGCGGGCCGCCGGCTTCGGGGGCCGCCTCGCCCGTGAGGTCGCGCCGGAGCGCGATGTCGAACCACGGGCAAAAGCGTAGTTGGCGATACCGTCGCGGGTTCGCCCAGAGGTCCTCGTAGTCCGCCCAGAGGACGCCCCCGACCTCCTCGGGGTCCGGATCGAGGCTCGTGTCGTGGAGCGTCGCCTGGAGGACGGCACAGACCTCCCATTCGACGCCCTCGTCGTGATAGTGGCGCTTGTACTCGAAGCGATCCGTGATCGTCAGCTCGCCGTACTGATCGGGCGTCACGCCGAGCTCCTCTTCGAGGCGCTCCTCGGTCGCCTCGACCTGCGATTGGCCCTCAACGGGGTGGGAGGCGACGGTGCCGTCCCAGTGGGTGTCCCAGAGACGCTTGCGTGCGGCGCGCTGAGCGAGGAGGACGCGTCCATCCTCGTCGAAGAGAATGCAGGTGAAGGCCCGATGGCGGACGCCGTCGCCCGTGTGGGCGTCGAGGCGGTTGACGAGCCCCTGCGGTTCGTCGGCGTTGTTCACGGCGACGACGTCCTGCCGTGCGTTCTCGACCTCCTCCGCGGTCCGGACGTACTCCTCCCCGCTCGCGTCTGCGTCGCTCATAGCGTGGAGACGACGAGGCGCTACAAATGGTTTCGGACTTCCACCCTGGTCAGCCGCCGACGGGCCGACCGGGCGTCAGCGGGCCTACCGGCCGTTGGCGTTGCCGAGCCCCGGGATCGCCACCCGGTCCTCGACATACCCCATCAGCGAGGAGGCCGTGACGACAAGCCCGAGGTAGAGGACGCCGGCGAGCACGAACAGCTCCGTGTACCGGTAGGTATCCGAGGCGAACGATTGCGCCCGGTAGAGCAGCTCCGGGACGGTGATGAACGCCGCGAGCGAGGAGTATTTGATCAGGTAGACGAGTTCGTTCGTCCACCCGGGGATCGCGTAGCGCAGCGCCTGCGGGAGGACGACGTATCGGATGCCCTTGCGCTTCGAGAGGCCGACGGCGCGCCCCGCCTCCAGCTGGCCGGGGTCGACGCTGTCGATCGCACCCCGGATATACTCGCTCTGGTAGGCCGCGGAGTTGAGGATGAAGCCGACGATCGCGACCCAGACGGCCTGCGCGGGGACGATCCCCTGCCCGACGAACGAGAGGTTCCGAAAGAACGCGGGGAGCCACGGGAGCCCGTAGTAGAGGACGAACAGTTGGGCGAGCAGCGGCGTCCCGCGGAAGAGTTCGACGAAGCCGAGCGCGAGCCAGCTCGTGTAGTGGCCGTACGTGCGCGCGGCGGCGAGCGCGACCGCGATCGGGAACCCGAGCGTGATCGAGATGAGCGTTATGAGGACGGTCAGCCACAGCGCGTTCACCAGGTTCGGGAGGTATTGGATGGCGAACGCAAGGCCGTTCGCGACACCGGAGAGAACCGGGAGGGCCTCGCCGACCGCGCTCACCGTCGCGGGCGGGATGAACGCTTCTCCCCGTGGGACGATGACGCCGCCGAGCCAGTCGTTGCCCCAGCGGAGGAAGACCCATCCCCAGAGGATCGCCCCAGCGACGTACTTCACCCCCGCGGCGTACGACCGGCTCGGCCCGGCCGTGCGGACGTCGGGAGCGACGCCGGTTCCGGCCTCGCCGTCGCTCATCGCGTCTCCCCGTGGAGTCGCGTGAGGCGCTCCAAGAACTGTGCGGTGCGCTCGTGTTCGGGGTTCTCGAATAACTGCTCGGGCGGGCCGTGTTCGACGATCGTCCCCTGGTCGAGGAACATGATGTCGGTCGCGGCCGCGCGGGCGAACCCCATCTCGTGGGTGACGACGAGCATCGTCATCCCGCCGTCGGCGAGGTCCTCCATCACCTCGACGACCTCGCCGATGAGCTCGGGGTCGAGCGCGCTCGTCGGCTCGTCGAACAACATAAGCTTCGGGTCCATCGCGAGCGCGCGAGCGATCCCGACGCGCTGTTTCTGCCCGCCGGAGAGCTCCGCCGGGTAGGAGCCGGCCTGCTCGGCGAGCCCGACGCGTTCGAGTTCGTCGAGCGCGCGCTCGGCGGCTTCCTCTTCCGACTTCCCGAGGACCCGGCGCGGTCCGAGCATGATATTCTGCTTGGCCGTGAGGTGCGCGAACAGGTTGAAGTCCTGAAACACCATCCCGACCTGTCGGCGGAGGTCGTCCACGTCCATCTCGGTGACGGGCGTGCCATCGAGGGTGATCTCGCCACCCTGGAACTCGGTGAGTCGATTGACGCAGCGGAGCAGGGTCGACTTGCCCGATCCGGAAGGCCCGACGAGCACCTGGACGTCCTGGCTCTCCATCTCGAAGGAGATCCCCTTCAGCACCTCCTCGTCGCCGTAGCGTTTGTGGAGGTCGTCGACACGGACAAGCGGGTCGTCGCTCATCGGCCGTTCCCTCCGGGGATCGCGACGGCGTCGTTCAGCATCTCGAGCGAGCGGTTCGTCGCGACCGTCAGCACGAAGTAAATCGCGCTGATGAAGACGATGAGTTCAAAGGTGGCCGTCGTGTGCCCGATGCTCTGGTAGAGGTCGGCGCTCTTCGTGAACAGTTCGGCGAGCCCGATAGCGAACGCGATCGAGGTGTCCTTGAGCACGATGGTAATCTCGTTTTGGAAGCCGGGAACGCTTCGACGGAGCGCCTGCGGGAGGACGACGTGGCGGATCGCTTGTACCTTCGAGAGGCCGACGGCGCGTGCGGCTTCCATCTGGCCGCCGTCGACGCTCTCGATCGCCCCGCGGAAGATCTGTGTCTGATACGCGCCGCTCCGGAAGCCGAGGGCGGCCGTCGCGGCGACGAACGCCGGCGAGATGCCGAACGCGAAGTACGCGAGCATGATGATGACGACGATCGGCGTCCCGCGCAGGACGACGCCGACGTTCCTGACGAGCGCACTGCTGTATCGCCCGCCGTACACCTCGACGATCGCGGCGGGGAGGCCCGCGACGAAGCCGACGAGGAGGCTGGCGACGGTCAGTTTGACCGTGACCCATAGCCCGCCGAGCAGGTAGTCGACGTTCCCGAAGACGTACTGCCAGTCGGCGGAAAGCGCACCGAGAGCCAACACCGGGTCGGCCATCGATCTACTGGTTCGACCCGCCGAACCACTCGTTACGGAGCTCTTCGTACTTCCCGGAGTCCCGCACGGCGGCCAGCCCCTCGTTCAGGGCCGACTGGAGGTCGTCATCGCCGTTCCGGATCCCGAAGCCGTAGCGCTCGCCGGTCTCGTACGTGAACGCGATGGACACCGGGCGCTGGTCCGCGAACGTCTGGGCGACCGGGAGGTCGAGGATGACCGCGTCGATGTTGCCGTTCTCGAGGTCCTGTACCGCGAAGACGTAGCTGTCGTAGGTGTTGTAGTTCGACTCCTTGAGCGTCCCCTTCTCGATGAGTTCCTTCGCGACGCCCTCGCCGGTCGTGCCGGACTGCGAGCCGACCTTGTGCCCCGAGAGATCCGCGAGCGACGACGGTGAGAAGTCGCCGTTCTCGCGGACGATGATCGCCTGATCGGCGTTGTAGTACGGGTTCGTGAAGTCGATCTGCTGCTCGCGCTCGTCGTTGATCGTCATGCCCGCGGCGACGACGTCGATCTTGTTCGACGTGAGCGCGGGAACGAGCGAGTCGAATGCGTACTCCTGCCACGAACCGAGCTCGTAGCCGTCAGCCTCCGTGACGACCGCCGACAGCAGGTCGATGTCGAACCCGACGAGCTCGCCGCCCTCCTTCATCTCGAACGGCGGGAACCCGGGTGCGGTCCCGGCCGTGATCGTCGTCGTGTCGCTTCCACTCGTTTCGCCGTCGCCGTCGCTCGATTCGCCGCCACTCCCGCCGCCGCCAGTACACCCGGCGAGCGCCAGCGCCACGGCAGCGCTTCCGGTGGCTTTCAGGTACGTTCGTCGGTCGCTGTCGTCCATGACAGTCTTCTTTTCGTCGCAGTCGTTAACACGCTTTCCCCATGGAATGACGCTGATCGCTCCGATACCCAAGCGGATCGGCCGGAAACGACCGACGGAGTGAGACGATGCGGCGCGCCCCGCGGCGTCCTACTCCCTCGAGTGATCCAGAATCTTCGACATCCGTCGTCCTCGACCTTTTATAATCGTTGAAATCACTACTGGAGGTATGGGTCTGGACGAAGACGCGTTGGAGTATCACGAGCGCGAACCACCAGGAAAGCTGGCGATCGCGACGACGAAGCCGACGAACACGCAACGGGATCTCTCGCTCGCGTACTCGCCCGGCGTCGCCGCGCCCTGCCGGAAGATCGACGCAGACGAGACGGATGCCTACAAATACACGGCGAAGGGGAATCTCGTCGGCGTCGTCTCGAACGGCTCGGCGGTGCTGGGCCTCGGCGACATCGGTGCGCAGGCCTCAAAGCCCGTCATGGAGGGGAAGGGCGTCCTCTTCAAGCGCTTCGCCGACATCGACGTCTTCGACATCGAACTCGATCAGACGAACGTCGATGCGTTCGTCGAGTCGGTTGCGGCGATGGAGCCGACGTTCGGCGGGGTCAATCTGGAGGACATCAAGGCTCCCGAGTGCTTCGAGATTGAGGCGCAACTGCGCGAGCGGATGGACATCCCGGTCTTCCACGACGACCAGCACGGCACCGCCATCATCAGCGGCGCGGGCCTCCTGAACGCCCTCGACATCGCCGACAAGGACATCGCCGACGTCGAGATCGCCATCTCGGGTGCGGGCGCGTCCGCCATCGCGTGTGCGAAGTTCTACGTCTCCCTCGGCGCGCGACAGGAGAACATCACGATGTGCGATTCCACGGGGATCATCACGGAGTCCCGCGTCGCCGACGGCGACGTCAACGAACACAAGGCCGAGTTCGCCCGGGATCTCCCCGACGGCGACCTCGCGGACGCCATGTCCGACGCGGACGTCTTCATCGGCCTCTCCGCCCCGGACATCGTCTCCCCCGAGATGGTCCGCTCGATGGCCGACGAACCGATCATCTTCGCGATGGCGAACCCCGATCCCGAAATCGAGTATGAGGAGGCGAAGAACGCCCGCGACGACACCGTCATCATGGGGACGGGGCGCTCCGATCACCCGAATCAGGTGAACAACGTCCTGGGGTTCCCGTTCATCTTCCGCGGCGCGCTCGACGTCCGCGCGACGGAGATCAACGAGGACATGAAGGTGGCCTGCGCGGAGGCGCTGGCGGAACTCGCCCGCGAGGACGTGCCGGATCAAGTGGTCAAAGCGTACGGGGACCAGCCGCTCCAGTTCGGCCCGGAGTACATCATCCCGAAACCCGTCGACCCCCGTGTGCTCTTCGAGGTCGCGCCCGCCGTCGCCGAGGCCGCCATGGACGCCGGCGTCGCCCGGACGGACCTCGACCTTGACGACTACCGCGACCGGCTCGAAGCGCGCCTCGGTAAATCGCGCGAGATGATGCGCGTCGTCCTCAACAAGGCCAAGAGCGACCCGAAACGCGTCGCGCTCGGCGAGGGCGACGACGAGAAGATGATCCGCGCCGCCTCCCAGATGGTCGAGGAGGGCGTCGCCAATCCCGTCCTCATCGGCGACGCGGACACGATCGACGCCACGATCGCCGACCTCGGCCTCGACTTCGACCCCGAGGTCGTCGATCCGGACGAGGCCGACTACGAGGCGTACGCCGACCGGCTCCACGAAATCCGCCGACGCGACGGCGTCACGCGCAGCGAGGCCGCCGAGCTCGTCGAGCGCGACCCGAACTACCTCGGGAGCGTGATGGTGGAACAGGGGGACGCGGACGCCCTCCTCACCGGCCTCACCCACCACTACCCCTCGGCGCTCCGCCCGCCGCTCCAGGTTATCGGCACCGCGCCCGACGCCGAGTACGTCGCCGGCGTCTACATGCTGACGTTCAAGAATCGCGTGATCTTCTGCGCCGACACCACCGTCAACACCGACCCCGGCGCGGACGTGCTCGCGGAGATCGCCGAACACGTCGCCGCGCTCGCCCGTCGTTTCAACGTCGATCCGCGCGTCGCGATGCTCTCCTACTCGGACTTCGGCAGCGTCGAGACCGAGGGCACGCAGAAGGTCGCCGAGGCCGCCGCGTCCCTCCGTGACGACCCGAACGTGGACTTTCAGGTGGACGGCGAGATGCAGGCCGACACCGCCGTCGTCGAGGACATCCTCGAAGACACGTACGACTTCGCGGAGCTCGATGGGCCGGCGAACTGCCTCGTCTTCCCGAACCTCGAGGCCGGCAACATCGGCTACAAGCTCCTCCAGCGCCTCGGTGGGGCTGACGCCATCGGCCCGATGCTCACCGGCATGGACGAGCCCGTTCACGTCATCCAGCGCGGCGACGAGGTCAAGGACATCGTCAACCTCGCCGGTGTCGCGGTCGTGGACGCCCAGGAAGAAGAAGAGTAAGCGGCCTTTCCCTCCCGGTTTGCCGTCGAGCGCAGCGAGGCGGGAACGGTGGGTGCGACATCGTCAACCTCGCGGGCGTGGCGGTCGTGGACGCCCAAGAAGAGGACGAATAGCGGTCCGCGGTCTTTTCCGAGAGGGGCCCCTCGAACGCGCTGCTCACGGGTCGGTTCCCTCCCCGTTCGCATGTCCGGCGGCCCCTCGCTTCGCTCGGGGCCGCCTAATCCCCCGCGTGGCGGTTCGCCCGACTCGGCGGCGGGATCTGTGGCTCGTCGGTCTCGACACGCGGCAGGAGACAGCGCGGCGGCTCGTCGTTGACGTGTGCGTACTCCTTCGGTGCGTTCGCGAGGACGTGTGCGGGGTTCTCGTTGCTCCGGAGGTCGGCGGCGCGCAGTTCGCCGAAGCCCGCGACCCGTGCGCGGATGCCGCGCCAGTGGTTCGTCGCGCCGGCCGGTACCGAGACGTCACGTACGGGGCGGTACTCCGCCCCGCGTCCCGCCAATACCGCGAGATTGACGTCGCCCGCGAGGGCGCTGTGATCGACGAGGACGCCGACGTTCGCGTCCGCCGGCGCGCGGTGTGCGAGCACGTCCAACCCGAGGTGAAGCGCGCGATACTCCGCGACGTTGTTGTCCGGAGCCGGGTCCGGGACGGCGAGGCGTGCGACGCGCTCGCCGCTCCCCGTCTCGATGATGACGCCGAGGCCCCCGCCGTCGGGGGCGAACGACCCGTCCGTCGCCACGTAAAACTCCCGGTGATGCGTGCGCGGGTGGTGGGCGATGTGCGGGGTCGGTGCGTCGTCGAACAGCTCACGTAGCCGTCGCCGGCCCACGGTGGCCATATTCGTGGCTACCTGCCGCGGGGACTTAAACCGTGTGCCGCCCCCGCAACTACTACCATCCCCGGCCGCCGAGGTGTCGGGTATGGCGCTTACTGCTCGCGACCTGATGACGACGGACGTCGAAACTGTCGCCCCGGCCGACGAGATCAGCGAGGTGCTGACGAAGCTCTCCCGACGCGACTTCACGGGGTTCCCCGTCGTCGAGGACGGCGACCTCGTCGGCGTCGTCACCGAACACGACCTCGTCGACATCTTCCAGCCGAGCGATCGCACCCTCTACGTTCCCTTCGGCCTCCCACCGTTCCTCGAGAGTCTGACGTACGCCCTCGATCTCTCGTGGGACGAACTCGACGTCGAACTCGACCTCGCGAAGAACGCGGGACGGCCGGTTAGCGACGTGATGTCGAGCGACGTGCGGACCGTTGGGCCGGACGCGTCGCTCGACGACGTGCTCGCCGTCCTCGTCGACGAGGACGAGGACGTCAATCGCATCCCAGTCGTCGAGAACGGCGCGCTCGTCGGGATCATCGCCCGGCAGGACGTCCTCGGGGCCATCTACCGCGAGCGGACCGCGACCGCGGGTCGAGACGACCCCGACGAATAGCTGGCGTCGTATCGAAACGTTGAGTCACCCCCGGCGTCTCCCATCGCCGTGTCCCGATACCGCGATGCCCTCCTGTTCTGCGTCCTCGCCGTCGCCTGGGGGTCGGCCTTCGTCGCCATCAAGGCCGGCCTCGCACACGTCCCGCCGGTCTTCTTCGCGGCGCTCCGCTTCGACGTCGCCGCCGTCCTGATGTTCGCGTACGCCGCCGCGACCACCGACCGGTGGCGACCGCGGACACGCCGCGAGTGGCTCACCGTCGCCGTCGGCGGCGCGCTCCTCATCGCCGCGTATCACGCGTTCCTCTTCGTCGGCGAGGGCCGTCCGGGCGTGACCGCCGCCACGGCCGCCGTCGTCGTCAGCCTCGGTCCCGTCCTCACGACCGCGTTCGACCGCCTCCTTCTCCCCGGGGACCGCCTCTCGCCGCTCGGCGTCCTCGGCCTCTGCTGTGGGTTCGTCGGCGTTATCGTCATCGTCGTCCCGCCGGCGGTCGTGACCGCGGGCGACGTCTCCGTGCTCTTCGACTCGAACGCCGTCGGCACCCTGCTCGTGGTCTGTGCGACCGCGTCGTTCGCGCTTGGGAGCGTCCTCACCGAACGCCTCGACACCGACCTCCCATCGGCGACGATGGAGGCGTGGGCGATGCTCCTCGGCGCGCTCTCGCTGAATGCGGCGAGCCTTGCGCTCGGCGAACCACAGACGATCCCGCGCTCCGTCGAGGCCCTTAGCGCGCTCGGCTACCTCTCGGTCGTCGCGAGCGCCTTCGGCTTCCTGCTCTACTTCGACCTCCACGACCGCCTCGGCTCCGTCGAGGTGAACCTCGTCTCGTACGTCGCCCCCGTCGCCGCCGCACTCGTCGGCTGGTGGCTCCTCGGCGAATCCCTCGGCGTGACGACGGCCGTCGGCTTCCTGATCGTCTTCGCGGGCTTCTGCCTCCTCAAGCGCCGCGCGCTGTACGCGGAGCTCGAACGGGTCGGTATTCGCGACTAAGCGTAGGCTGACGGTCGCGGTCGCGGGAAATCGGAACGAACGCGATGCACGGCGAGAATACGTGTACTCAGTCGGCGTTGTACTCGCGGCCGACGACGAGCGCGACGACGTGGAGGGCGATCAACAGCGCGAACGCGTAGCGCGTCCCGGTCGTCTGCAGGCCGCTGACGACGAGCGGCACGTAGAGGAAGGGGAGGGCGATGGCGCTCCAAAAGCCGAGCGCCTCGATCGGTCTGCGGAGGAGGGCGACCCCCTCCGCGTGCTCGCCGAGTCGACGCAGCGGGGTGTCGTGGAGTGGATGGTTCGTCATAGTCGGGCTGACCTCACTCGATGTATGTCGCCCCCGGTCCATATAGGGGCGCGATGGTTCCGGTCGTTTCACGCCGCCGCGGGGCGTGAAATCCCATTTCGAGGTCGTTTCATAACGAATGTAGACTCGCTGAGACTGTTTATAATCGCCTGAGAGCGCTTCGATTTGCCCGGATGGTCGTCAGCGGTCCCGACGAGCGCGGGGCCAGTAGTAGTTTTACACGCCCGCTCGAACTGTGGGCCATGAGTGACGGTCTCACCGTCCCGCCGAACTGGACGCGCGACGATCCCGACTGGGAGGAGGACGTCGGGCGAAAGTACGATCCGCGTACCGTCGTCGAGTACGAACACCTCGACCAGCCACTCCGGATCGTCCTCTCGCCCTCACGCGTTCCCCCTGCCGTCGCCGACGACGAGCGCGGCTACCGGGTCGATGTCCGCTACGGCACCGTCGAGACGTCGATCGAGACGTACGAGCTCGCCGCCGTCCCCTCGCTCTCGGAGGCGCACGCCGTCGCCGAGGACTTCATGCGCCTCTACACGGAGTTCGGAGCGGGCGGTGATCGCGTCGGTCGCGTTATTGCGGACATCGCACGCACGAAGGAGGAGGCGTGGGCCGCCACCTACGACGCGCTGATCGGCGACGTCACCGATCACGTGCTTGCCTGATACTGGACGGACAGGCCCAGACATGCCGGTCGCCGAACTGGATATGGCCATCGCTCCGTGGGTTTCGAACGTTTCGTAGAGTGCCCGGGGAGGGGTTCGAACCCTCGGCCTCCGCATGTCCCAGGTTCGAGGCTCGGCGGGCCTCGGGGGACACGCACAGCCACCGTGACTGCCGCACCGAATCTCTGAACCCTATGAGTGCGGCGCTATGACCAGACTAAGCCACCCGGGCTCACCCGTCCCTAATCGGAGGCTGCCTATTAAAGTTCTCTTTCGACGGTGGCGAATGCATGCATGGCCCACGACACGGCGTCGATTTTATGCTCGGGCGCACGTACGACGGCGTATGGACGTACCCGCCGCCGTCGCATCGGCGCTCAGTGACGAGTCGGTCGCCGCACGCGTGCCCCTTCGCGGCGACGACGCGCTGTTCGTCACGCCGACCCGGACGATCGTCTACCACGCCGACGGCCTGCTCAGCAGCGAGTCCGTCGAGGAGTTCGGCCACGACGCCGAGCGCATCGCCGTCGACGACGGCCGGCGGAAGGCGACGCTCACTCTCGACTACGGCCTCGACGGCGAGCGCTCCTTCACCGTCCCCTCCGGGCGGGTCGACGACGTCCTCCACCCGGTCCTCGCGGGCGTGTTGAGCGCCGCGGGCGTCACCGACTCCGGCGAGTCGGTTTCGCGCACCTACCACTTCAACGAACTCACGCTCGTCGTGACCGACCGCCGTCTCGTCCGGCACGTCGGCGCGGCCGTCTGGGACGGCGACTACGACGAAATCGACTACACGGACGTCACCGGCTTCGACACCGAGGAAGGGAGCGTCGCGAGCCAGCTCGTCCTCGAAACGACGGGTCGCGTCCAGCGCATCAAGGTGCCGAACGAGCAGTTCCGCGACGTTCGCGAGACCGTCGAGGACGCCCTCTACGAGGCCCACAGCGTCTCCTCGCGGGCCGCGTTCCGCGAGGCCATGCGCGAGGACGACGAGGACGAGGCTGAGGCCGACGCCACGGACGCCGAGACCGACGACGATACCGCCATCGCCTTCGCGGACTCCGGTATCGACGTCATCGGCGAGCGAGGCCGGGAGCGAAGCGACGCGGCGGCGGGCGGGAACCGGCACGCGCCGGAGCGGAACACGACCCCGGATATAGTTGACGACGAAGAAGCCGGGACGGTCTCGGCGGAGGACGCGAGTGCCGGTACAGCCTCGGCGGAGGACTCGAGTGCTGAAACGGCCGCGACGGGCGACCTGAGCGCGGAGACACTCCGCGACGACGCGGACACGCCCGGCACGAGCGAGTCGGTTGCGACACCGACGGACGCGACGCCGTCCGAGCCGGCACGCCCGTCGGCCGAGACTGAATCGAGCGCGCCCGCCGCGGCCGACTCCGACGACCACGCCACTGCCGTCGACCTCGACGCGCTCGCGGCCGAACTCGAGGCCGCACGGGACGCGCTCGCGGACCAGCGCGATCGCGCCGAGGCGCAACGCGACACCCTCGAACGCCAGCGCCGGGCCATCGACGCCCAACTCGACGCGCTTGACGAACAGCACGCGCGCATCGAGGACGCCCTCGACGCTATTCCCGACCGGTGACCTTCCGGATACACGACGAGCCGAACGGGCCGATCTCGCCTGTGTCGAGTCGAATGAAGTAGCCCTTCGAGAGCCCGGTGCCACAGCGTCGACAGGAGAACTCGCCCTCCTTCGTCACGACGTCCGCGCCGAAGCGGACGTAGCCGCCGCCCTGCGGTCGCACCGTCGCGCCGTCGCGCTCGATGAGCCCGCGCTCCTCCGCGGCCTCGATGATCTCGCGGACGATTCGCGGGTGCGTCGACACCGTCTCGACGCGGTCCATCAGCTCCGCCATCGACAGCTCGTCGTCCTCGAGGCGTTCGATTAGCGCGACGCCGAGTTCGATCGGATCGGCGTCCGTGGGTGGGGTCGCGGGGCTGCCGTCGGCGTCGGCGTCAGTGTCGCCGTCAGTGTCGGTATCGGCGTCGGTTCCCGCGGTCGCTCCGTCCGCTGTCGAGTCGGCGCGGAACCGCGGGTCATCCAAGGACGCCTCCTCGCCCATCCCACTGTCGTCGATCGTGCGCTCCCGGTCCTCTCGCGTCACTACGCTACCCTCGGATCGCCGCCCACATAGCGCCACCGGACGGGAGAAGAAGACCTATTCCGGCCGCTCACGTAGCCGCGGGTCGTGACATGGAGCCAACGCGTGCGTGTCGTCGCCGTCGCCGCCGTCGTGCTCGTCGTGACCGCCGCCCTCCTCGTCTCGCCGTCGGCGGCGCTCGGCCACGTCCGCGCCCTCCTTACGAGCCCGTGGTTCCCGCTCCTCCTCGTCGCGCTCTACGTGATCCGCCCCCTCTTCGCGTGGCCGATCACGATCCTCTCGGCGCTCTGTGGCTATCGCTACGGCTTCCTCCTCGGTCTCCCGATCGCGCTCTGCGGTGCGGTCGCCACGAGCCTCCTTCCGTACTACGCCGGTCGTCTGCTCCCGACTGACGCCGACGGCCTCGTCGGGCGACTCACTGGCGGAAGCGCGGCGTATTTCGAGCGCACAGGCGGCGTTCGTGGCGTCGCAGCCGCCCGGCTTGTCCCTACGCCCGCCGAAGCCATCTCCGGTGCGGCGGGTGCCGGCGGCGTCTCGGTCGGCGCGTTCGCGCTCGGCACGCTCCTCGGTGAACTCCCGTGGACCGTCGCCGCCGTCGCCCTCGGTGCCGGTCTCGATCACTTCGCCGTCGCCGACGTCACCGTCGATCCTCGTCTCGTCGTCGGGATCGCCGCGGTCGGCGTGCTCGTCGTCGTCGGCCCGGCGTACGCGTGGTGGCGCGAGCGGTGAACTACCAGAAGGTATCCGCGCAATCGTAGACGACGCCGTGGCTCGGACAGACGTATTTACAGTGACGTTTGTGCATCGGCGTCTCGCACAGCGGACAGGGTCGCCCACCACGTTCGTCGCCCCCGTCGTTCGCGGCGTCGCTCATACGCGTCCGTCACACCGCAAAAAGAAGAGACTGCGGGTTCCGCTACGCCGCTATCTTACGAGCACTCGGACCAGCCACACGACTGGCAGGTCTTGCAGCCCTCGGCGTAGTAGAGGTCCATCGCACCGCACTCGGGACACTCGGGGCTCTCGCCGGCCGCGAGCAGGTCGGCGGTCGCGTCGTCGTCGGCTTCGGACTCCTCAGGTGTCGCGAGGTCGTCACCGACGTCGATGTTCGGTGACGTGGCGTCACCGACGTCCACGCCCGCCGCGCCCGCACCGTCCGTCTCGACGCTTTCTGCGCCCTCTTCGGCGAGTTCGGTCAGGTTCTGCTGTTTGGGAACCTGTTTGTCGATCTCGCCGTCGAGGTAGCGGCGCATCGCGGTCCCGATGGCGTCCGGGATGGAGTTGATCTGCTCGCCCTTGTCCCAGGCGACCTTCGGCGAGCGGATGCCCTGCAGTTCGCTCGCGATCTCGTCGGGGTCGACGCCCGCGCGTAGCGCCGTGGAGACGGTCTTCGCGAGCGACTCGGTGAAGGAGGCCGTGAAGCCGCCCGAGTTCCCGATGTTGGCGAAGAGCTCGAACGGCCGGCCGTTCTCGTCCTCGTTGATGTTCACGTAGAGCTTCCCGTAGCCCGTGTCGATGCGCTGGGTGACGCCGTAGAGGACGTCGGGACGCGGGCGCTTCTGCGCGCCCGAGGGCGCGACGTCGATCTCGACGAGGTCGTCGACATCCTCGCCGACCGCGCTCCGGACCTCCTCGTTCTCGAGGAAGCCTTCGAGGTCGCCGAAGGTCTCCTGAATGCTCTCCAGCATCGCTTCCGCGGCCTCGTTCTCCTCCATGTCGGAGAACTCGGTGTTGTCGGCGCGCGTCGTGAGCACCTGCTTCGAGCGCGTGCCGTCACGGTAGACGGTGACGCCCTTCCCGCCGTGGTCGTAGATGTACTCGTACACCTCGCGCATGTCCTCGACGGACGCGGAGTTCGGGAAGTTACACGTCTTCGAGATGGCGGAGTCGACGCCGTCCTGACACGCACACTGGACCGCGGCGTGTTGGATGCCGGTGAGGTCCGCGGTGACGACGAAGAGCTCGCCGATGGCGTCCGGGACGGTAGTGAGGCCGGTGACGCCGTCGAACTCGTTGTTCGCCATCTGCTCCTGGGCCTCCTCCTTCACCGCGTCGACGTCGACGTCGTTGGCCTCCAGCGTGCGGAGGAAGTAGTCGTCGAACTCGACGAGCATCTCGTCGCCCTGCACGTCGTCGGAGACGTTCTTGTAGTAGGCGACGTTGTAGATGGGCTCACAGCCGCCGGTCGTGTTACCGACCATCGACGTCGTTCCCGTCGGGGCGATCGTCGTCGTGTTGTGGTTGCGGATCGCGTACCCCTCCGCGTACGCCTCGGGGTCCTCGCCAGTGTGGTGTGCGAACCACTCGGCGTACGCGGTCGGATCCGCGTACTTCGAGTTGTCCCACTCGTCGAAGGAGCCGCGCTCCTCGGCGAGCTCGTGGGAGGCCGACTTCGAGCCGTGGTTGATGTGCTGCATCACCTGACTCGCGACCTCGTTCGCGGGCTCGTCGCCGTACCGCATGCCGAGCTGGACGTAGAGCTGCGCGAGGCCCATGATGCCGAGGCCGATCTTGCGCATCTCGGAGACCTTCTCCTCGATCTCCGGGACGGGGAAGTCCGACATCGTGACGACGTTCTCGAGGAACCGGGTGCCGGTCTCGATGCGGTAGTCGAACTCCTCGTGGTCGAGGGCCTCGGCGAGGAACCGATCGATTCCCTCCTCGAGGGTGTCGTACTCGTTGTTCTCGCTCCAGACGCGCCAGTCGGGGGCGTCGTCGGCGACGATCGTCGAGAGGTTGATGTGACCGAGGTTGCAGGCCTCGTACTCCTCCAACGGCTGTTCGCCGCAAGGATTTGTCGCTAACATTTCATGTTCGGGGTGCGCTTCCGTGTCGAAGGAGTGCTCCGTGTTCGCCCGATCGAGGTAGACGACGCCGGGTTCGCCGTTCTCGTGGGCACCCTCGACGATGCGCTCCCAGACGAGCTCCGCGGGAATGGAGAACTCCTCGCCGACCTCGACGTGCTCGCCGAGGTCGTAGCGCTCGTACATCTCCTTCGTCTCCGCGGTGGCGATGTGGGGCTCGCCCGTGCGCGGGTTGGTGAAGGTGAACTCCTCGTCGTTCTGCAGGGCCGCCATGAAGTCGTCGGAGACGCCGACGGAGATATTGAAGTTGGAGAGATGGCCCTCGACGGCGTTACGCAGGTGCTTCGGGACTTTACCGTCCTCGTCGATGAGGTCGCGGGCCTCCTCTAAGGCCTCGCCGAAGGTGGTGTACGTGTAGTCGTCGGGGTCGTTGAGCTTCAGACAGTGGGCCAGCGAGACGTCCTTGTTCTTCGCGTGGATGAACTCGATGACGTCCGGGTGCGAGATGCGCATGACGCCCATCTGCGCGCCGCGGCGCGCCCCACCCTGTGCGATCGTCTCGCACATCTGGTCGAACGTCTCCATGAACGTCATCGGGCCGGAGGCGATGCCGCCCGTCGAGCCGACGGGGTCGCCGTACGGGCGAAGCTGCCAGAAGGCGTACCCCATCCCGCCGCCGCTCTGGAAGACCTCCGCGGCCTCCTTTGCGGTCTGGTGGATGTCGGTCAGGTCGTCGGCCGGCGAGTCGACGAAACACGCCGAGAGCTGCTGGAGCTCGTCGCCGGCGTTCATCAGCGTCGGCGAGTTCGGCATGAACGCGAGCCGACTCATCAGCTCCTCGAAGCGATCGGCCGTGTCCTCGACGTGCTCGCGGACCTCGTCGGGGAGTTCGGGGACGACCGTCTCGTAGGCGAACTTATTGACGTTCTCCTCCGTGAGGTCGATCGACACGTCGTCGTCGAGATCGACGTCCTCGCCGAAGATCTCCGCGACGAGTTCGTCGCGACGCGGGTGGTCGGGTTTCACCTGGTCGGGCGTGACGGTGACGTCGACGCCCTGCTTCTCCGCCTCGAAGACGGCCTCGGCGAGCGCGATGTTCTTCGCGACGCGATCGAAGAGGTCCTCTTGGTCCTCGATGAGGTCGCCGTCGGAGTTCTGCCGGAGATAGCGTGCGGGCAGGATGTTGTTGTACGCGTTCTCGGTCATCCGCTCGGCGAGCGTGTCGCCATCAACGCGCTTGATCGGGAGGGTGACTTCGTCCGCGCCGATGTCGTTCGAACTCATGCGTCGTGCCTCCGTGCTGCTCGTGACGTACAGGTGGGTTTCGGGCTCATAGGTAGTGGGTGCTAAGGGGTCGTTCGAGACGACCAATCGTTACTGGCGGACCGGTCATAGTGTTTCCGTTCACGGCCATCGGTGGTGAACGACTCACACCCGACGCGGTCTCGCGCGTGTTACGCCCCTATTCGCGGAAGGGCCATAACCCCTCGTAAAGCGGTGTGAAAGTGGTCGGCTGATCCCGCTTGATCGCGCCGACGGTGGGGGGTTTTCACCTTCACCGGCGACGGTCGACGCCGCGGTCCCGGGCGATCATGCGGTGGCGACATCGGGTCCGCACGCGCCCCAGACTTGCTCCGTATGTGCCCCCAGACTTTTCGTCTCACCCGCCGACGCTCACCGTATGGCACCACTCACATCGACCGCGACACTCCCGCTCGTCCTCGGGCTCCCCGGGGGCGACCTCGGCTCTCTCGTCATCGCGCTCGTCGCCGCGCTGCTCGCCGTCTTCGTCGGGAAGTTCGTGCTGAACGTCGCCTCGAAGCTCATCGTGCTCGCGGTGATCGTCGTCGGCGCGCTCTGGATCGTCTCGACGTTCCTCTAGCGCACCGAGTCGAGGAAGTTCGAGACGACGTCGTGGCCGACGCCCGTGAGCACGCTCTCCGGGTGGAACTGCACGCACTCGATCGGGTAGTCGTGGTGGCGGATCCCCATCGGGAGCGTCTCGCCGTCGTGCTCGGTCGTCGCCGTGACGGCGAAGCAGTCCGGGATCTCGGTACAGATCAGCGAGTGGTAGCGCCCCGCCTGAAAGCCCTGTTCGAGGTCGCGGTAGACGCCCTCGCCGTCGTGCTCTACGGGGTAGGCCTTCCCGTGGACGGGCGCGGGCGCGTGTCCGACCGCCCCGCCGTACTCGTACGCCGCGGCCTCCATGCCCAGACAGACGCCGAGCGTCGGCACGTCGTGGCTGAGCCCCGTCAGCACGTCCGCGGTGACGCCGACGTCCCGCGCGTTCTTCGGGTGGCCCGGCCCGGGAGAGATGACGAGCGCGTCCGGGTCTTCGGCCGCGACGTCGGCGGGCGACGCCGTGTTCTTCAACACCGCCGTCTCGACGCTCGGCTGCTCGCTGACGTACTCGACGAGGTTGTAGGTGAACGAGTCGAAGTTGTCGATGAAGACGACCTTCATCGCGGGGCCTCCTCGGGGATCCGCGTGATCGTGTCCAACGCATCGAGCACGCCACCCATCTTCTTCTCCGTCTCCTCGTACTCGCTCGTCGGGTCGGAGTCCGCGACGACGCCCGCGCCGGCACGCACGCGAACGATATCCGTACCGTCCGCCCCCGCGCCGTGCTCGACCGTCGCCGTCCGGATGCAGATGGCGATGTCCGCGTCGCCCGTCCACGAGACGTAGCCGACGCCGCCGCCGTAGATCCCTCGCGGCGTGCGTTCGAGTTCGTCGATGAGTTCCATCGCGCGGACCTTCGGCGCGCCCGAGAGCGTCCCCGCAGGGAACGCCGCCCGGATCGCGTCGAAGGCGTCGAGGTCGTCGCGCAGGCGGCCGGTCACCGTCGACTCGATGTGCTGGACGTGGCTATATTTCAGCACACGCATGAACTCGGGGACGCGGACCGACCCGGCCTCGCTGACCCGCCGGACGTCGTTGCGCGCGAGGTCGACCAACATCGTGTGCTCCGCGCGTTCCTTCTCGTCCGCGAGCATCTCGCCCGCGAGCCGGCGGTCCTCGACGGGACTCGTCCCGCGCGGGCACGTCCCTGCGATCGGGTTGTTCAACACCTCCTCGCCGTGGACGCTCGTAAGCGTCTCCGGGCTCGCGCCGACGACCGTCCGGTCACCGTGCTTCAGGACGTACATGTACGGCGAGGGGTTGATCTCCCGCAGCGACGCGTAGAGTCCGAGCGGGTCGAGGTCTCCCTCGAGTTCGCGCGTCCGCGAGATGACGCCCTGATAGATCTCGCCGTCCAGCACCGCGTCCTTCGCGTGCTCGACCGCCTCCTCGTACTCCGCCTGCGGGCCGGCATGTTCGTCCATGCGATCGAATCCACCCGTTTCCGGCGCATCAGCGTCCGCCAAGGCTGCCTCGACGCGCTCTGCTTCGGCGACGAGATCGTGGTAGATCGCCTCGACGTCGTCCGCGTCGGGATCGACGACGGGTGTGCAGACGAGCGAGAGCGTCCCCGTCGCCCGATCGAAACGCAATACGCGAGTGTTGAGCACGAACTCGGCGTCCGGGACGCGCGTTTCCGGGCGCTCGACGCCGACCTCGTCGAGCCAGAGGTCGTAGACGGCGTCATAGGCGACGAAGCCGACGAGCCCGCCGTCGAGCAGCTGGCGCTCGCTCTCGGGGAAGCCACGGCGCTCTGCGTCCGGGAGCGCACCGCGCAGCTGGTCGAGGACGTCGCCGTCGCCGGGCGTCACGCTCGCCGCCGCGCGCGTGTCCGCAAGTCGCTCGACCGTCGCACCGTTGGGCGTCGCGCTCACGACTGCATCCGGGTCGTAGCCGACGAACGAGTAGCGCGCGTGGCGATCACCCGCCCCGTCGCGCGGTCGGAACGCGCCGCCCGGATCGGAGGCCGCGGTCTTCTCGGCGGACTCGAGGAGGAAGGCGTAGTCGCCGTCCGCGAGCGCCGCGTACGCGCCCAGCGGGGTGATGTCGGCGTTGAGTTCCGTCTCGGCGTAGACGACGCCCGGCCCGTCGCCGGCCGCACGCTCGACGAACGCCTCGCGCGTCACGTCGAACGCCATTACGCTGACACCTCCTCGACCTCATCGAACGCATTCGTCGCATTCCCGACAAACGCCCGGACCGCGTCGCGGTCCTTCACGCCGCCCTCGGCCTCGACGCCGGAAGCGACGTCGACCGCGTACGGTTCGACCGTTCGTACCGCCTCCGCGACGTTCGACGGGGTGAGGCCACCGGCAAGGACGATCGGCACGTCGAGTCCGGCGGCGAGGTCGCGCGTCGCCGTCCAGTCGTGCGTCCGCCCCGTGCCGCCCGCACCCGACGCGTCCGTCGAGTCGACAAGCAGGGCGTCTGCACACTCGGCGTACGCGTGCGCGCTCTCCGGATCCGTCGCGTCCACCGTCTTCACGAGCGAGGCGTCGAGGTCGGCTGCGAGCGCGTCGAGCGCCTCCGGGGTGACGTCGCCGTGGACTTGCACCGCGTCAGTCCCCACGGTTTCGTGGAGCGTCGGGATGTCGTCGGGCTCCGCCATCGTTACGAGCACCGTGGAGACGAACGGCGGGACGTCCGCGACGAGCGTGGCCGCGCGTTCGGCGTCGATTTCGCGGGGCGTGTCCACCGGCACGTCCACGATGAACCCGAGGGCGTCGACGCCCGCCTCGACGGCCGCCGCAACGTCGTCGGCGTTCGTCAGCCCGCAGACCTTCGCGCGAGTGCGTGCCGGCATCGTCACTGCTCCACGCTCGCGCCGCGGAGCGCGTCCAGCTTTTCGGCGGCCGCGCCGGTGTCGATCGCCTCGCGTGCGGCGTCGACGCCCGCTTCGAGCGTCTCGGCCTCCCCAGCGACATAGACCGCCGCGCCAGCGTTCGCGAGGATGACGTCGCGCTTCGCGCCCGTCACGTCACCCTCGACGATCCCGCGCAGGTCCGCGGCGTTCTCCTCGGGGGTGCCGCCCGCGATGGCCTCGATCGGCGAGCGCTCAAGCCCGAGGTCCGCCGGTGTGAGCGTGTATTCCTCGACGTCGTCGCCGTGAACCTCCGCGACGACGGTCTCGTCGTGGATCGTGATCTCGTCGAGCCCGCTACCGTGGACGACGAGGGCGTCCTCCGCGGGCATCTCGGTGAGCGCGTTCGCGATGACGGGGACGAGGTCGGGGTCGTAGACGCCGAGGACCTGCGCGTCCGCGCCCGCCGGGTTCGTCAGCGGCCCGAGGACGTTGAAGATCGTGCGCATCCCGATCTCGCGCCGCGGGCCGATGACGGCCTTCATCGCGGGGTGGAACGCGGGTGCGTGCATGTAGCCGATGCCGTAGGACTCGATGTGGTCCTCGACGGCCTCGGGATCCGCGTCGAGGTCGACGCCGACCTCCTCTAAGACGTCCGAACTCCCCGAGGACGAGGAGACGGAGTAGTTGCCGTGCTTGGCGACGGGGACGTCCGCGGCGGCGACGACGATGGCGGACGTCGTGGAGACGTTGATCGTGTTGTAGTTGTCTCCGCCGGTGCCGCAGGTGTCGACGAGCGGGCTCCGGTCGGGGTCGATCGTGATCGCGGCGTCGCGCATCCCCTGCGCGAAGCCCGCAATCTCCGTTTCCGTCTCGCCCTTCGCCCGAAGTCCGGCGAGCAGTGCGCCGATCTGTGCGTCGCTCGCGCCGTCGAAGACGGCGGTTGCGGCGTCGCGTGCCTCCTCGAGCGTGAGGTCCTCCCCGTCCGTGACGCGTTCGATGTGATCCTGCATAGTGGACACCGGTGTACGATTTCGGCTTACGATGTACAAGTCTGTACACCAGTATAAGCCTGTCGCGGGCGTCGCGGATGGGAATGCCTCCCTCGGTGGTTCCGGTTCGAAACCTTCAACTATAACCGGGGGTAACGAAGAGATGCGTTCGGAAGCACGCCACGCCGCTCGGGTTGGTGGTCTAGTCAGGCTATGACACCTCCTTGACATGGAGGAGGCCGGCGGTTCAAATCCGCCCCAACCCACTTTTCGACGACACCACGACGACGAGCAACGCGAGAAGTCCGTCGTTCGTCGAACGTGGTCGGGTGGATTTGAATCAGGGAGGTCGCGCGCAGCGCCAGCGAGCACGTCCGACCGAGGTTCAAATCCGTCCCAGCCCATTACCTCGACCTTTTACCGCGCTCAACCGTCGCAGAGCGACGCTTTCGCTCGTAAAAGCTCGGCCATCGCCAGGAATCGAAGATTCCTGCCTATGCAGCGAGACGCGGGGGGTGTCTCGCACGCAAAAGCACTGCGTCGGGTGCTTCGCACCCTCCTTGGCCCGCGAGCCTTCGGCCCGCGGTGAATCGCGGCACCACCGGGTCCTAGCGGACCACTCGTGCCGCGAACGCTGACCACGTGGCTTACGTCGGTCTAAGTGGCGTCGATGACCGTTTCCCGTTTTCGCGCGGTCCTTTCCTCCCGAAGACACTTACCGATTCGTTCGACTATTCTCGTCCGTGTCACGCTCAGGCCTCCTCGTCGCCGTCGTCTGTCTCGCGGTACTCGCGGGATGCTCGGGCGCGCCCGTTAGCGACCACACGCAGACGCAACTGCGCACGTACGTGGTGCCGATGCATGTGGCGAACCACGACGACGCGAACCACACCGTCCGCGTCTCCGTCCACGCGCACGGGGACGCGCTCCTCGACGAGGACGTCACGCTCGCGCCGGGGGAACGCGAGCGCGTCACGACGCTCGCAACCACGAACGCGGACGCGGGCACGACGTACCGCGTCAAGGCACGGATGAACGACGAGCGCGTCGTGCGGAACGTCACGGTCACGAAGGCCGCCGCGGAACGGGGCACGTCGGCGACGCTCGTCGTCACCGACTCCGGCGGCCTGCGCTGCGACGTCGCGGCGTCGCCCTAATCGATCCCGATAGCTGACTACTCGCCGAGTTCGGCACCACAGTCGGGGCAGGTCTCATCACGGTGGGTGAGCGCGGCGTCGCAGTCGGGACAGAACTCTCGATAGCAGACACGTTCTCCCATGCGTATTAATACCACATACTCCCGGAAACGTCTTTCGCCGACCCGTCAACGGCCAACGCGTCGGATATACGAAACCGATCCGTGTGTGCGTCTGCAATAACCCTTTAGACCCTGCCGGGACAACTCCGCTGATACATGGACATTGCCGATATCGCGACCCAAGACTACACCGAGGTCGACGCCGAGGAGCGACTCGGGAAAGTGCGGGCGCTCTTCGAGGACGACAACCCGAAAGGCGTCATCGTCACCCGCGCCGGCGGCGCGGAGTACGAGGGCGTCATCACGCAGAAGCAACTTCTCAGCTCCCACATCGAGGACGACACGCGTGCCATCACCATCGCGAACCCGTCGGGCAACGCGCCCCGCCTCGACCGGACCGAGAACGTCCGCGACGTCGCGCGTAAGCTCGTCGAGGGCGGCACGAAGATCGCGCCGGTCTTCGAGGCCGACCAGCTCTGGGGCGTTGTCACTGAGGACCATATCCTCGAGGCGGTCCTCGACAGCCTCGATGCGCTGACCGTCGAACAGATCTACACGGCCGATGTCGTCACCGTCTCCGAGGACGACAACGTCGGGACGGTCATCAACCGCCTGCGCGAGCACGGGATCTCCCGCCTTCCCGTCCTCGATGAAGACGGTGCCCTCACGGGCGTCGTGACGACCTACGACCTCGTGAGCTTCGTCACGCGCGACATCGAGAAGACGACGCGCGGCGACCGGCGCGGCGAGGTCGAGCGGATGCTCGACCTCCCGGTCTCCGACGTCATGTCCGAGCCCGTCGAGACGATCCGCCCCGACGACAGCGTCGAGTCGGCCGTCCGCACGATGCTGGAGAACGACTACGCCGGCCTCGTCGTCACGACGGAGAACGAACCCGACACCGTCGCGGGCGTGCTGACGAAGACGGACGTGCTGCGCGCGCTCTCCTACACCGAAGAGGAGCACATGGACGTCCAGATCACGAACATCGACCTGCTCGACACGCTCGTTCGCGACGATGTCCGTGACGGCATCGAGGAGGTCACCGAGAAGTACTCGAAGCTCCACGTTCGCCACGCACACGTGCGCTTCCACGAGCACAAGGAGCGCCTGCGCGGCACGCCGCTCATCCAGTGTCAGATCCGCCTGCGCACCAACAAGGGCCAGATCGCCGGCACGGGTGAAGGGTACGGCGCGGACAACGCCTACTACATGGCGCTTGACACGCTCGAACGCAACGTCCTCGAAGTGAAGGGCGTGCAGGCCGACGAGGAGTACCAGGGGCAGCTCCTCCGCAAGCTCGGCGAGCTCTAAAAGTCGGTTCCGTCCGACGGCGCTTCGAGTCCGCGATCCGTGATCTCGAAGCGCGCACGCTCGCCCGTCGGTTTCGCGCGGTGTTTTTGCAGGACCGCCCGGCGGGCGTCCCCGCGGAAGCGTTCGAGTCTGACGACCGTCGCCGTCCAATGTTCGAGGGTGTGCCCGCCGAGCGGGCGCGTCCGCTCGGCGTCGGGATCGGTGTACACCTGATTCGTCACGAGCGCCGCGAGGTCGTGGCGGCGCGCGAGCGAGAGCAGATGCGTGACTTGGCGTGCGACCTCGCGTAGCGCCTCACCGTTCTCGCCGGCGTCCTCGGTTCGCCGGAGTCGGTAGAAGCCGGTCGCCGAGTCGAGGACGATGAGGTCCGCGCGCTCGGCGAACCCCTCAGCGTCTTTCACGGCCTCGGCTTGCTCGTCGAAGTCGCGAGCCTCGCTGACGACGATGCGCTCCGCCGCGGCGTCGGGGTCGTCAGCGACCGCCGAGAGCACCTGCTCGAAGCGATCCGCCGAGAGGCCTTCGGTGTCCACGTAGACGGCGGTGCCGCCGTTCGCGGCGACGTGCGCGGCTGCGGCGAGCGCGACGGTCGTCTTCCCCGCGCCAGGCGGGCCGTACATCTGCGTGACCGCCCCGCGCTCCAGTCCGCCGCCGAGGAGGTCGTCGAGCGGCGCACACCCCGTCGTCAGTGGCTCCATTGTCCGTCAGTAGCGCGGCGCTCCGGAAAAACACGCCGATGCCCGGAACGGCCGCGTCCGTCGACACCCGGGAAGGCTTTTGTCCGCGCTCGTCCTGCGTCCGGGCGTGATCGTCGTCGCGACAGCCGACTTCGAGGTTTACCACGAGATCGTCGGCGAACTCCGCGAGCGCGGGGCCGCGTTCACGACCGTCGAACCCGGCGACGCCCTCCCCGCCGACACCGACGTCGTCATCGCAGGCCCGGGAGACGATCCCGACGTTCCCTGCGATGTCGTCGTCGCCGACCCGAACGACCCGCGTGCCGCCGTCGAGGAAGCGCTGACACTCCTCCGTGGTGGCGGGCGAACGATCGTCGGCGTCGATCCCGGCCCGAATCCCGGCATCGCCGTCCTCTCGGGCGACCTCGTCGTCGCTGTCTTCCACGTCCCCGTGGAGGACGCCGCGGACGTAGTCCGAGAAGAGATTGTAGACGCTCCCGACCCGCTCGTCCGCGTCGGCGACGGCGCGCGACTCCACGGCGCGCGGATCATCGACGCGTTGGACGATACGGCGGTCGAACTCGTCGACGAAGCGGGAACGACGCCCTATCTCGGGCGCGGCGCGCGCGGCATGGACGACGTGCTCGCTGCCGTCAACATCGCGCGCTTGGAGGGTGACGAAATCAGTGAGCGGAGCTTCGAGCCGACTGCGGGCGAACTCGACGTCATCAAACAGCGCTCGCGCGAGCGCTCCGCCGAGAACCGCACTATCACCGAGGCGCTCGCCCGTCGCGTCGCGAGGGGCGAGCTGACGCTCGACGAGGCGATCGAGCGCCACGACGGCCAGTGAGCGTCAACGCTCCGCACGCACCGCCTCGACCGCCCGGCGCATGACCTCACGAACGGGGAGGTCGGCCTCTCGCGCGACCGCGTGCGCGTCGTCGTACTCTGCGCTATAATCGTACACCTCGCCCGCCTCGTCGCTCGCGATCTTCACCGCGACCTCGTACGTCTCGCCGTCGACCTCGATCGCGGCCGCCTCGAAGTCGCGTTCGGCGATCCACCGATGGCGCGCGCCGGTCTCCCGGATCCCGAGCGTCCCCGTCTCCTCGGCGAGGCGACGTACGACTGCCCCCGCATCAGCGGGCTTCGTGACGACCTTCACGAGGTGGCCGGGCCGGCCCTTCTTCATCGTCAACGGGACGACCGAGACGTCGCGTGCGCCCGCATCGGCGAGCGTATCCTGTAATCCACCAATCACCTCCGGCGGCGCGTCGTCGAGGTTCGTTTCGAGGACGACGACGTCGTCGCGGACGAGTCCATTCCGGGTCGTGCGGGCGTTCTCCCCTTCATCAGCCGTTTCGACCTCTGTCTCGGCCGTCTCGTCCTCCCGCTCGCGTTCTTCCCCGAGGACGGCGCGCAGGACGTTCGGGCGTTCGTCGAGGTCTTTCGTCCCCGCGCCGTACCCCGAGTCCGATACGCGCAGCGCCGGCGTCTCGTCCACGCCCTCGGCGTAGTGCCCGAGGAGCGCCGCGCCGGTCGGCGTGAGCAGTTCCGTCTCGACGGGGCCGCCGCGGAGTCGCCACGATGCGCCCTCGGCGATCTCGACGACCGCGGGCGCGGGAACGGGGTACGTTCCGTGGCTCATCGACACCTCGCCGCCACCGGCGAAGACGGGGGTCGTCGCGATTCGGTCCGGTGCGAGATCGGCGACGAGGAGGGCGACACCGACGACATCCGCGATCGCGTCGTCGGCCCCGACCTCGTGGAAGTGCGTGTCTTCGAGGGCCGTCCCGTGGATGGCGGCTTCGGCGCGCCCGAGGCGCTCGAAGACCGCGAGCGCGTCCGTCTCGACGGGGTCGGGGAGGTCCATCGACTCGACGAACGCGATGACCTCCGGGTACGTCCGATGGGGACCGTGGCCCTCCGCGTCGTTGGCGTGGGTGTCGGCGTGCTCGTGGCTCTTCGCTTCGGTGGCGTGCTCGTGATCCTCAGCGCCATTACCGCCAGCAACGTGTCCGCCGTGATCGGCCGTATGCCGCACCGTCACTGAGGTCGCGCGAACGCCCCGCTTCGTCACAGTCGTCACGTCGTACGCGACGTCGAGGGCGTCCTCGACTGGCGCGAGGACGTCCGGATCGGCACCGGCGGCGACGAGCGCGCCGAGGAGCATGTCGCCGCTCGCGCCCGTCCGGCCGTCGAAGGCGAGCGTGGTCATAGTCGGTCAGGCGGGTGCGGCGGCGAAAAGCGTGCCCATTCGGGGACACCGGCCGATGTTCGTGCGAACGTCAGCGCTATGTATCCGGGTGTGATACTATGACACAGAGGGCTCGTCCGGGGGAAGACGTTTCCCCCTCGCGACGAGAACCTACCCACACCGGACACCCCAGACAATGAACGAAGTCCAACTCGAGGTCGCGAAGGCGTACCCGAACGACTCGGGGCGCGGTATCGCGCGCCTCGACCCCGACACGCTGTTGCATCTGAAGCTCAGCCCGGGCGACATCATCGAGATCGAAGGCGGCGAGACGACCGCCGCGAAGGTCTGGCGGGCCGACCGGCAGGACTGGAACACCGATACGGTCCGCATCGACGGCTTCACCCGGCAGAACGCCGACGTCGGTATCGGCGAACGCGTCGAGATCCGGAAGGCAGACGCCGAGAAGGCCGACTCGCTCGTCCTCGCACCGCCCGAGGAGGCGAGCGTCCAGTTCGGTAGCGACGCCGCGGGGATGGTCAAACGCCAGATCCTCAAGCGTCCCGTCGTCTCGCGCGACATCGTTCCCGTCATGTCCTCGACGAACCACCCCTTCATGCGCTCGCCGGGACAGGCGATCCCGCTGATCGCCGTCGAAACGGAGCCCGAGGGCGTCGTCCTCGTCACCGAGGACACCGACGTCGAGTTGCGTGAGGAGCCGATCAGCGGCTTCGAGCGCACCGGGAGCGGCATCACCTACGAGGACATCGGCGGCCTCCAGAACGAGATCCAGCGCGTCCGGGAGATGGTGGAACTCCCGATGAAACACCCCCAGATCTTCCAGAAGCTCGGCATCGAGCCGCCACAGGGGGTGTTGCTCCACGGGCCGCCCGGCACCGGGAAGACCCTGCTCGCCAAGGCCGTCGCCAACGAGACGTCCGCGAGCTTCTTCTCCATCGCCGGCCCCGAGATCATCTCGAAGTATTACGGCGAATCGGAACAACAGCTCCGGGAGATCTTCGAGGACGCAAAGGAGGATTCGCCCTCGATCATCTTCATCGACGAACTCGACTCGATCGCGCCCAAACGCGAGGACGTCACGGGCGAGGTCGAGCGCCGCGTCGTCGCCCAACTCCTCACGATGATGGACGGCCTCGAAGGGCGCGGACAGGTCATCGTCATCGCGGCGACGAACCGCGTCGACGCCGTCGATCCCGCCCTCCGGCGGCCCGGGCGCTTCGATCGGGAGATCGAGATCGGCGTCCCCGACGAGGTGGGTCGCGAGGAGATCCTCAAGATTCACACGCGCGGGATGCCCCTCTCCGACGACGTCAACCTCGGCCACCTGGCCGGCGAGACGCACGGCTTCGTCGGCGCGGACATCGAGAGTCTCACGAAGGAGGCCGCGATGCGCGCGCTCAGACGCTACCTCCCCGAGATCGACCTCGACGAGGAGGATATCCCGCCAAGCCTCATCGACCGGATGATCGTCAAACGCGACGACTTCCACGGCGCGCTCGGCGAGGTCGAGCCCTCCGCAATGCGCGAAGTGCTCGTCGAACTCCCCAAGATCTCGTGGGACGACGTCGGCGGGCTTCAGGACGCAAAGCAGGACATCCAGGAGGCCGTTGAGTGGCCGCTGAACTCGCCCGAGAAGTTCGAGCGCATGGGGATCGACCCGCCCGCCGGCGTGCTCCTCTACGGCCCGCCGGGCACCGGGAAAACCCTCATGGCGAAGGCGGTCGCCAACGAGACGAACGCGAACTTCATCAGCGTCCGGGGTCCCCAGCTCCTCTCGAAGTGGGTCGGCGAGTCGGAGAAGGCGATCCGGCAGACCTTCCGGAAGGCCCGGCAGGTCTCCCCGACCGTCATCTTCTTCGACGAACTCGACTCGCTGGCCCCGGCCCGCGGGCAAGAGGTCGGCAACAACGTCTCCGAGCGCGTCGTCAACCAGCTCCTCACCGAGTTGGACGGGTTAGAGGAGATGGGCGAGGTGATGGTGATCGCTGCGACCAACCGTCCCGACATCATCGACCCCGCGCTCATCCGCTCCGGGCGCTTCGATCGGATGGTCATGGTCGGCCAGCCCGACGTCGAGGGCCGCGAGCGTATCCTCGAAATCCATACCGCCGACACGCCGCTCGCGCCCGACGTCTCGCTGCGCGAGCTCGCCGAGATCACGGACGGCTACGTCGGCAGCGACCTCGCCTCTATCGCACGCGAGGCCGCCATCGAGGCGCTGCGCGACGACACCGAGGCTACCGAAGTCGAGATGCGTCACTTCCGCGCGGCCCTGGAGAACGTCCGGCCCACGATCACCGAGGACATCCTCGACTACTACGACCAGGTCGAAGAGCAGTTCAAGGGCGGGAACTCACCCGGTCAGGAGAAGCGGCGCGGCGGCCACCTCGGCTTCCAGTAGACGAGCTTTTGCAGCGCGCTACGCGCTTGCAAAAGCTCGACCAAAAGCCGTCGTCGGGGCCGTTGGCCCCTCCTCGGCCTCGCGCTATCGCGCGAGTGAACCGCGCACCTACCGGGTCCTAACGGACCGCTCGGTGCGCGGACGCTAGCCCGCGTGGTTTGTTTTCTCTCTCGTCGCCCGTCGCCGCGCCCGGTCTCTTTGCTGACGCTCCATATCCTCGTACCGATGCCCACCGCGACGCGGTGCGACTGCGTCCGAGCGGCTGACCATCGGGTGTCCGTCCTGTGGGCGCGTGGACGACCGGCCGCGCGAGCAGTGGGCGCGCGTCGACATCCGCGACTCCGACGCCGACCGTTCGTCAGCGACCACCGTGCGGGCGAGCGCAGTATCGGCGTCCCGCGCGGCGGACCCGTCCGCGTGTCGCACGACGTCGAACGCGAGCGAGTGCATGATGGCCGTCGCTCGGCGGGTGAGAGAATAGAGGAGAGGGTGCTTACTCGTCGACTGCCACGGCGTTCACCTGCCCGTCCTGCCCAGGGCGGGAGGTGACGCGCGCGCGCCCGGCGGACGTCTCGATGACCGCACCCTTCGTGATGATGTTACGGCGGGCGTAGTTCGGGTTCGCGTCGTTCTCGACGACGTCCTCGATGGTGGCGTGCTCGGTCTCGCCAGCGTCGGTGACGTTCGCGACGTCGGTGGAGAGCGCGCGGACCTTCTCGCCGTCGCCACGAACGTCGACGGTGCGGAAGCGGCCCTCGCCGACGGTCGTTTCGGTCGGGCTACGGCCGAGTTCGTGCTTCTTCTTCTTCGAGTGCGGGCGGGTTCGCGCACCCGTCTTCGTGCGCTTGGAGCGGCCCTGGTACTGCATACCCCGAGATGGCGGCGTTACGTACTAAAGCCGTTCGATCCGGTAGGGACCCGCCGTCTTTAGGCCGGCCCGCGCTCTTCCCTGAGCCATGAGCCTCCGCGTCGCCGTCGGCGCGCCCTTCGTCTCCGAGGGCCGCGACCGTCTCGGCGAACACGAGTTCGTCGTCGCCCTCTCCCTCGATCGGGACTGGATGAGCCCGGATCAGGCGAAGCGTCTCGTGGATGTCGCGACCGGCGAGGGCCTCCTCAAACGCGACGACGGCGAGCTCGTCGCGACGTTCGACCTCGATGCGGTGTCCGTGCCCGAGGAGTTCACACCCGACGAATCGCTCTTTCAGGAGCGCTCGGCGTTCGAGACGGCACTCGACGCCGTCGTCTCCGCGGGCGCGGATCGACAGAAGGCGGTCGCGGCGGTCAACGCCCTCCAGCAGGACCTCGGCGTGACGGCGGACGTCGCCGCCGTGCTTCACGCCCGTCACGAGGGGGTCGACGTCGCCGCGGCCGCACGTAAGGCCGGGGAGGACCTCTGAATGGTCGATCGCGCTCTCTCTGACGGTACGCGGATCGCCCAACTGCTCGCCTCCGAGATCACGGGCCGCGAGGCCGGGCCGTTCGCGCACGCGGCCGTGACGGACGCCGATCCGGACGTCGAGGCGACGCCCGACGGCGCGCGCGCCTACGACGTGATCGACGAGGACCAGCGCGTCGCGTCCGTCTTCGTGCTCCCCGAGCGCGTCCGCGTCGACATCGTCGCCGGCCTCGATGCTGCGAAGCACGCCGCCGACGACGCCAACCTGCGCGCTCGCCTGCGTCCCTCGACCCCGCCGGCGCTCCTCGTCTTCGTCGAGGATGGGGCCGAGGTCAAGCGCGTGCTGCCGGTCGTCCGGGCGGCACTCGACGCGGCGCGCTAACAGTACGTTTAGGCCCGCCCACCACGCAAGCGACGCCATGGGCTTCTTCGAGGACCTCGCGGCGCGCATCGACTCGCGGGACACGATGGTCTGCGTCGGGCTCGATCCCGACCCGGACCGGCTCCCCGACGAGGTACGCGACGCCGCGTTACCGCGCTGGCAGTTCAACCGCCGGATCATCGACGCGACCCACGAGTACGCCGCCTGCTACAAACCGAACGCCGCCTTCTACGAGGGCGCTGACGGGTGGCGCGCGCTCGCCGAGACCATCGCCTACGCCCACGGGAAGGACGTGCCGGTGATCCTCGACGCCAAGCGCGGCGACATCGGCAACACCGCCCGCCAGTACGCGAACGCGCTCGATCGCGCGGACGCCATCACGGTCAACCCCTACATGGGCCACGACAGCCTCCAACCGTTCCTTTCACGAGAGGACAAAGGGATCTTCGCGCTCTGTCGCACCTCGAACCCTGGGGGACGGGACTTCCAGAACCTCGAGCTTGCCTCCTACGACGAGTACCTCTACGAGCACGTCGCGCGCCGGATGGCGGAGTGGGACGAGCACGGGAACGTGGGGCTCGTCGTCGGCGCGACGCGACCCGAAGAACTCGAACGCGTCCGGGAGATCGCTCCCGGCCTCCCGTTCCTCGTGCCGGGCGTCGGCGCACAGGGCGGCGACGTCGAGGCCGCGGTCGAACACGGCCGTACCGTCGACGGCGTCGGCGTCGTCAACTCGACGCGGGGGATCATCTTCGCCGGCGAGGAGTCGGACGACTGGGACCGCGTGGCCGGTACGGCCGCGAAACGGCTCCGCGATCGACTGAACGAGTACCGCTGACCCCTGCCCGGCGGCGACGGCGCGTGCTGCCGCGCGTTATCGCGGTCCGGGGACACCGCCCTCGCCCCCGCGTTCGCCCCGCGATCGGCGCTCCTCCGCGGCGCACTCCTCGCAGAGCCCAAGGCTGGGGTCGTAATGCGCCTGACAGACCACGGCCCCACAGCGATCACACGCGAACTGCGCCTCGGCCGCTTCGCAGATCTGACAGAGCCCGGTGACGCTCATACGCTCGCACAGGCGGCGACGATACATCAACTCGGGGGCCGTCCTCGTTGATACTGCGGTGCGCTAGCGGGCCCGTTGGACCCGAGTTTCACCGAATACGGACGTCTCGGGACGCCTCCGGAGCCTTCCCCGGGGAAGGCTTTTGGTAGGTGGTCACTAACACGCATCCATGAGCGTCGACCGAGCCGTCCTGCACCGTGCGCTCGAACGCGGCGAGCAGGAGGGCGGGCACGTCGAGTTCAAAGAGCGACTCACTCGCGAGGTTCATCTCGCCGAGGGGCGACTGGAGAGCCTCGCCGCTCAACTCCGCCACCGTATTCTCTCCGGCGACGGCGAGGCGCAGTACGTCGTCGGCGTCACCGACGACGGCGGCATCGCGGGCATCGACCCCGACGCCTTCTCCGAGACCCTCGATGTCCTCAGCCTTCTCGCCGAGGAGGCCAGCGCCCACATCGACGACGTCCAGACGTGGGGCACAGAGGGGGCGGGGCTCGTCGGCGTCGCCACCATCCGCGATGGGGGTACGCTCAGCGCCGACGACGACCACGTCATCATCGGCACCGCTGGCCACGTCGATCACGGTAAATCAACGCTCGTCGGCTCGCTCGTCACCGGCCGGGCCGACGACGGCGACGGCGACACCCGGAGCTTCCTCGACGTCCAGCCCCACGAGGTCGAACGCGGTCTCTCCGCCGACCTCTCATACGGGGTCTACGGCTTCGACGGGGACGGCCCCGTACGCGTCGAGAACCCCCACCGGAAACACGAGCGCGCGGCCGTCGTCGAATCCGCCGACCGGGTCGTCTCCTTCGTCGATACGGTGGGTCACGAGCCGTGGCTCCGTACCACCATCCGCGGACTCGTCGGGCAGAAACTCGATTACGGCTTGCTCACCGTCGCCGCCGACGACGGCCCCACCGATACGACGCGCGAACACCTCGGCGTCCTCCTCGCTACCGACCTCCCGACAATCGTCGCCATCACCAAGACCGACGCCGTGGACGACGAGCGCGTTGCGGACGTCGAACGCGACGTCGAGCGCCTCCTCAGGAATACCGGCCGGACCCCACTCCCAGTTGAGCGCCACGGCGTCGACACCGCCGTCGAGGAGACGGACGAGGCCGTCGTCCCCATCGTCCGCACGAGCGCCGTCGGCGGCCAGGGACTCGACGTCCTCGACGAACTGTTCGAACGCCTCCCGAAGACCGCCGCAGCGGGCGGCGACTTCCGCATGTACGTCGATCGCTCGTACAGCGTCACCGGCGTCGGTGCCGTCGCCTCCGGGACGATCAAATCCGGCACCGTCGAGGCCGGCGACGAACTCCTCCTCGGGCCGTTCAGTGATGGCTCCTTCCGCGACGTCGAGGCGCGCTCGATCGAGATGCACTACCACCGCGTCGATCGGGCCGAATCCGGCCGCATCGTCGGTATCGCGCTCAAAGGTGTCCGCGAGGCCGACCTCGAACGCGGGATGGTCCTCGTCCCCCACGACGCCGACCCGACGCCCACACGCACCTTCGAGGCCGAGGTGATGGTGCTCAATCACCCCACGCGGATCGACGACGGGTACGAGCCCGTCGTCCACCTGGAGACCGCGAGCGAGGCCGCGCGTGTCCACCCCGACGGCGGGCAACTCCTCCCCGGCGACACCGGGAGCGCGACGGTCGAGTTCAAGTTCCGCCCGTATCTCGTCGAGGAAGGCCAGCGCTTCATCTTCCGCGAGGGCTCCAGCAAGGGCGTCGGGACCGTCACCGACCTCCTCGACTGACGTTTCTCCGTCCTCTACACCCCGAAGCTCGAGGCGAGCACCGCATCGTCCGTACCGCCAAGCGCGTACGTCGGGCCGCCCACGACGTTCACCGTCACCTGCGCCGGGCCGAAGACACCCGCGGCCACCTCCGCGAAGTCCCACTCGACGTCGTCGAAGACATCGCCAAGCGGTCGACCGTGTTCCTCGCTCGCCGTCGACGGAACTGCCTCGAACGCCTCCGTGTCGTCCGTCTCGACCGTCAGGTAGACCTGCCCACCGTACGCGAGCGCGTCCATCTGTCGGGCGATCGCCGTCTCTTCGTCGCCCGCGACCGGCGCGACCGGTGCGCGGCCGTTCACCGACTGGATGTCCTGCGGGTCGTAGCCCGCCTCGAAGAGGCGGAACGTCGCCATCTCAGCCGCGCGCGCCGCCGCGGAGACGCTTCCTGCCGTCGAGGCCGCGGCGTACGCCGGGAGGTAGAGACCGTCCGTGTTCACCTCGGCGCGCTCCGCGATCACCTGTGCGGCGTCCTCGGTCGGGAGCACGTCCGATTCGAGCGTCAACACGGAGAGGTCGAACGCGTCCGTGTAGCCGAGTTCGCGGAACTCCGCCTCCTCGGCGACGAGCGCGCGCGCCGGGCCCGACCCTAGCGCCTCGAACCCGTCGACGGAGAGTTCCCACCCCGCCTTCTGCGAGCAGAGCAATGCGAGATCCGGTCGGTCACACGCGAGCTCGACGTGCGTGAACGGGGCGTCCGCGATCTCCGCCACTCCCGTCTGCACCGTCGCCAACCCAGCCGTCTGGATCTCCGCCAGGAGGAGTCCCGCCTCGATCCCGCCGGTGTGCTCGACACCGAAGTCCAGTACCGTCGCGCCGTTCTCCAGATCGAACGCGCCGATCTCGAGTTCGCCCGCGAACTCCACCGCCTCGTCGGCCAACTCGACCGCCATCCGGTTGATACTCTCCATACCTCCGGATTCGGCCGTCCCGCGGTAAAACGTTTGTAGTCCCATCTTTTTCCAACTCGGGTTCGCGCAGAGCGCGAACCGCTCGGCGCAAAAACACGGCTGAAAAAGGCCGCGAGCCGGAGGCTCGCGGTGAACCGCGCTCACTACCGGGTCCTATCGGACCGCTCGTTCGCGCGAACGATGGCGCGAATCGCTTTTCCTCCGCTCGTTCTTCGTAGCGACACCAGGTGAGGCTCTTAGTCTCGCTGTCGCTCGGCGGGCCGCCCCAACTCCCGCTCAACCCCCGCAACCTTCTCGGCGGCCGACGTCGCCGACGTCCGCTTATCGTCGATTTTCAGGAACGTGCTCACCCGATCGCCCGGGACCGCCTCGTGGGCCGCTTCGACCGCGTCAAGGAGCGTCCCGATGTCGTCGGCCTCAATAGTCGTCCCCATCGGGTTCGTCTCGTAGGAGACGCCGAAATCGTCGAGCGCGTCGACGGCCTTCGCCACGTCCGCCGCCATGCTCCCTTCACGAACCGGTGCGACGCTGAGAAACCCGATAACTGTCATGACCGGGAGAACGACCGCCTATACCTTTAGTCTCACGCGTGCGCGAGGACGAAGTCGCGCGGTCGGACCCGCGCGAAGCTACCGAGCGACGCAGTCGCTCGGCCCTTTTTCTCCCGTGTTTTTGCGAGGAGCGGTGCGCCGGAGGCGCACCCGACGAAGTAAAAAGACGGTGGTGATGCACTGACTGGGATTTGAACCCAGGTTGTGACCATGGCAAGGTCACGTGATACCACTACACTATCAGTGCGCGTCTCCAATTCATCCAACGGCCCAGGTATAAAAAAGACTTTCGAAGCGCCCTCGCGCCGTCGTCCGTTTCGGCCGGGCCGTGTTTCGCCCTCGCACACGTCTCTGGTCGTGAGACGACGCCACGGGGCCGTACGCGTAACGACACCCTTTTTAGCGCCCCGTCGGTAGTACGGCTACAGTCTCGTGACGAGACGTGGACGCGAACAGGCATGACACGCAGCGTACTCGTGCCGTCGTCCGTCTGCCGGGAAGCCGAGGACAAACGCGAGGCGACTCGCAAGCTCGGTTATGTGGCCCGCGCGGCCGCGGTCTTCCGGGCGGACCGCCTCGTGGTCTTTCCGGACCCCGATGGTGAACGCCGCTGGGGCGTCGGGTTCGTCGAAACGGTGTTGCGGTACGCCGCAACGCCACCGTACCTCCGAAAGGAGGCCTTCGACACCCGCGACGAACTGGAGTACGCCGGTGTCCTGCCGCCGCTCCGCCTCTCGTCATGGACCGGCTCCGAATCGAGCGGTTCGGGGTCGCATCGAGAAGGGATCGTGACCCAGGTCGGATCTGAAGGGCGCGTTCGGGTCAATTGCGGTATGCAACACCCGATCTCCCTCCACCTCCCCGACGATATGGAGGTCTTGGAGGGGGAGCGCGTGACCATCAGGGTATCTTCGCGACGACCGGTTCGGGCGAAGATCGTCGAGGGAGCCCCAGCGGGCTTCCAGGTCTTCACCCGGCCCATCGGGGACGAACTCGACCGTCCGGACGCAGGGTTCCGGGTCGCCACGTCACGCTTCGGGGTGCCAGTCGGCACCGCGACCGTGGGCGACCTCACCCACCGCGTCCACGAGGACGGACTGACCGTGGCGTTCGGCTCGCCCGAACGCGGGCTACCGCCCATGCTCGGCCTCACCGCCGACGCGATCAGGGAGTTTGACCTCACCCAGTCCACCCGCGCACCCGGGGGGTTCGACACCTGGCTCAACACCATCCCCGACCAAGGTAGCGAGGTCGTACGAACTGAAGAAGCGATGTTCGCCTCCCTCGCATGCCTGACGCTCACCGAGTGATACGATGCCACAACCAAACCGACCACGCAAAGGCTCTCTGGGGTTCGGTCCCCGTAAGCGCGCGGCAAGCGAAGTCCCGCGCTTCAACAGCTGGCCCGACGATGACGGCCAGCCCGGACTCCAGGGATTCGCCGGGTACAAGGCAGGCATGAGTCACGTCGTGATGGTGGACGATGCGTCCAACTCCCCCACCGAGGGCATGGAGACGACCGTCCCCGTCACCGTCGTTGAAACACCAGCAATGCGCGCCGCCGCGGTGCGGGCGTACGAGGACACGCCGTACGGCAAGAAGCCGATCACGGAAGTCTGGGCCGAGGACCTCGACGCGGACCTCGACCGGACCCTCGACGCCCCGTCCGAGGACGCGCGCGGCGACTACGGCGCCATCGAGGAGCTCGTGGAGAACGGTGCGGTCGACGACCTTCGGGTCGTTACCCACACTGTCCCCGCGGGCCTCTCCGGCGTCCCGAAGAAGAAGCCCGACGTCATGGAGACGCGCGTCGGCGGCGGCTCGATCGACGAGCGCGCCGACTTCGCACTCGACCTCCTCAGCGAGGGCGGCGAGCACGAGTTCGGCGACGTTTTCCGCGCCGGCGAGTTCCTCGACGCCTCCGGCGTCACCAAGGGGAAGGGCACCCAGGGCCCCGTCAAGCGCTGGGGCGTCCAGAAGCGCAAGGGCAAGCACAAGCGCCAGGGCTGGGTTCGCCGTATCGGCAACCTCGGTCCGTGGAACCCGTCGCGCGTTCGCTCGACGGTTCCCCAACAGGGCCAGACCGGCTACCACCAGCGTACCGAGCTCAACAAGCGCCTCGTCGACTTCGGCGACGGCGACGACGAGGCGGTCGACGCTGCGGGCGGCTTCCCCAACTACGGGGACATCGCCGGCTCCTACGCCCTCATCAAGGGCTCGCTGCCCGGTCCCGAGAAGCGCCTCCTGCGCTTCCGACCGGCCATCCGCCCGAACGAATCGCCGCGCCTCGATCCCGAGGTGCGCTACGTGAGTACCGCGTCGAACCAGGGCTAAATCATGCAGGTAACAGTTCGTGGCCTCGATGGCGACGACGCCGGCTCCGTCGACCTCCCGGAGGTCTTCGAGACGGCGTACCGTCCCGACCTCATCCGTCGGACGGTCCTCGCCGCACAGGCCAATCGAAAACAGCAGTACGGCGCTGACGAGTACGCGGGTCTGCGCACCCCCGCCGAATCCATGGGCAGCGGACGCGGTATGGCCCACGTCCCGCAGACGAACGGGCGTGGCGCACGCGTTCCGCAGACCGTGGGCGGCCGGAAGGCGCACCCGCCGAAAGCAGAGAAAGACCAAGGTAAGACGGTCAACAAGAAGGAGCGCAAGCTCGCCACTCGGTCCGCCATCGCGGCGACGACCGATGGCGACCTCGTCGCCGAGCGCGGCCACGAGTTCGACGACGATCTCGAACTCCCGCTCGTCGTCTCGGACGACTTCGAGGACCTCGTGAAGACCCAGGAGGTCGCCTCCTTCCTCGAGGCCGTCGGGGCGCACGACGACATCGAGCGCGCGGACGACGGCAAGACTGTCCGTGCCGGGCAGGGTAAGCTCCGCGGTCGCAAGTACCGCGAGCCCAGCTCCGTCCTCTTCGTCACGTCGAGCGAGACCGGTCCGTCGAAGGCAGCCCGCAACCTCGCGGGCGTCGACGTCGCGACCGCCGCCGAAGTGAACGCGGAGGATCTTGCGCCCGGCGCACACGCCGGCCGGCTCACCGTCTGGACCGAGAGCGCGCTCTCGGAGGTGGCCGAGCGATGAGCGGGATCATCGAGTACCCGCTCGTCACGGAGAAGGCGATGGACGACATGGACTTCGGCAACAAGCTCCAGTTCATCGTCGACGTGGACGCGACGAAGACGGACGTCAGCGAGGAAGTCTCCTCGCAGTACGACGTCACCGTCGAGTCCGTCAACACGCAGGTGACGACGGATGGCACGAAGAAAGCCATCGTCAAGCTCTCCGAGGAGGACGACGCGCAGGATGTCGCCTCCCGGATCGGGGTGTTCTAACAATGGGACGCAGGATTCAGGGTCAGCGACGTGGCCGCGGTTCGAGTACGTTCCGCGCGCCGTCGCACCGATACAAGGCGGAACTGTCACACAAGAACCCCGAGGGCGACGTGCTCTCCGGCGAGGTCATCGACATCGAGCACGACCCCGCACGGAGCGCCCCCGTCGCACGCGTCGAGTTCGACGACGGCGATCAGCGCCTCGTGCTCGCCGCGGAGGGCGTCGGTGTCGGCGATACGCTCGAGGTCGGTATCTCGGCGTCCGTCGAGCCCGGTAACACGCTCCCGCTCGCAGAGATCCCCGAAGGGGTCCCCGTGAGCAACGTCGAGCGCCAGCCCGGCGACGGCGGTAAGTTCGCGCGCGCCTCCGGCGTCAACGCGGACCTCGTCACGCACGAGCGTGACGCGGCCGTCCTCCAGCTGCCGAGCGGTGAGGTCAAGCGCCTCTCGCCGGACTGCCGTGCAACCGTCGGCGTCGTCGCCGGTGGTGGCCGAACGGAGAAGCCGTTCGTAAAGGCTGGAAACAAGCACCACAAGATGAAGGCCCGCGGGACGAAGTGGCCGCGCGTCCGTGGTGTGGCGATGAACGCTGTCGACCACCCGTTCGGTGGCGGTGGCCGACAGCACCCCGGTCGCCCGAAGAGCGTCTCGAAGAACGCGCCGCCCGGACGGAAGGTCGGGGACATCGGCTCCCGACGCACCGGCCGTGGAGGGAACTAACACATGAGTACGGAATACCGCACCGGCCGCGAGGGTGAGTTCACCTATCGCGGCCACGACCTTGACGAACTCCAGGATATGGACCTGGAGGACGTCGCGGAACTGCTCCCCGCGCGACAGCGGCGAACCATCACCCGTGGCCTCTCCGAGGAGCACGAGAAGGTCCTGGAGAAGGCACGCTCGCGCGACGCCGAGGAGACGGCGAACAACCCGATCCGCACGCACCTGCGCGACATGCCCGTCCTCCCCGAGTTTGTCGGGCTGACCTTCGCGGTCTACGACGGTCAGGAGTTCGGGCGCGTTGAGGTCCAGCCCGAGATGATCGGGCACTACCTCGGCGAGTTCGAGCTGACGCGTAGCTCGGTCGAACACGGGCAGGCGGGTATCGGCGCGACCCGCTCCTCGAAGTTCGTGCCGCTCAAATAATATGGGAATCAGCTATAGCGTCGACGCCGACCCGGAGACCACCGCGAAGGGGATGCTCCGCGAGCGGCCGATCAGCCTGAAGCACAGCAAGGCCATCGCTCGCCAGCTCAAGGGCGAGACGGTCGCGGACGCCGAGGAGTACCTCACCGCGGTGCTGAACGAGGACAAGTCGGTGCCGTTCAAACAACACAACACGGGCGTCGGCCACCGCTCCGACATCGAAGGGTGGGACGCCGGCCGTTACCCGGAGAAGGCGACGAAGGACTTCCAGAAGCTCCTGACGAACGTCTCGAACAACGCCGAACAGCAGGGCTTCGAGCCCGCTGAGATGGTCATCACGCACGTCGCCGCCCACAAGGTCGGCGAGACGCAGGGCCGCAAGCCTCGCGCGATGGGCCGTGCGACCGCATGGAACACCCCGCAGGTGGACGTCGAACTCATCATCGAGGAGGCAGAATAACATGGCAGACGAACTCGAATTCATCGAGGAGGGGCTCCAGCGCTCCCAGATCGACGAGTTCTTCCAAGAGGAACTCGCCCGCGCCGGCTACGGCGGCATGGACGTCGCCCACACGCCGATGGGAACCCAGATCGTCCTCAAGGCCGAGAAGCCCGGGATGGTCATCGGGAAGGGCGGGAAGAACATCCGGAAGATCACGACGCAACTCGAAGAGCGCTTCGACCTGGACGACCCGCAGATCGACGTCCAGGAAGTCGATGAGCCCGACCTGAACGCACAGATCGTCGCGGATCGCCTCGCGAACGCCCTCGAACGAGGGTGGTACTTCCGCAAGGCCGGTCACACGACTATTGATCGCATCATGGACGCCGGCGCGCTCGGTGCCGAGATCGTCCTCAGCGGGAAAGTCACCGGCAACCGCGGCCGCGTCGAGAAGTTCAACCGCGGCTACATCAAGCACAACGGCGAACCCGCCGAGTCCATCGTGGACCACGGGCAGGGCGTCGCCGTGATGAAGCTCGGCACGATCGGCGTGGACGTCAAGATCATCCCGCCGGGTGCGGAGCTGCCCGACGACTTCGAGATCGACGAGGACGCCGACATCGAGGACCTCATCGTCGACGAAGAGGAACTCGAGGGCGAAGGCGTCGAAGAACTCCTCGAGGGCGAGGCCCCCGAGGACGTCGAGGCCGGCGGTCCCGAGGGCGAAGCGCCTGGCGAGGACGCACTTACCGAGGCCGACGACGACGCCGCCGAGGAGGAGATCCTCGAAGAAGATCTCGAAGCGGGCGCACGTCCCGACCGGCACGCCGAGGAGGGCGCGAGCTCCACCTCGCCGCCCGACTCCGAGGAGCCCGTCGAGGAAGCCCTCGACGAACTCGAGGAGGAAGTCGAGCCCGAAGAGTTCGACGAGGTCGAGGCCGACGTCGAGGAAGAGGCCGATGCGCTCCTCGAAGAGATGGAAGAAGCAGAAGAGTCCGAAGAGGAGGGTGAGGACTGATGGCGATTCTCCGCACCCAAGAGATCCGCGACATGACGCCCGCAGAGCGTGAGGCCGAACTCGACGAGATCGAAACCGAACTGCTCAACGAGAAGGCCGTGAAGGCAGCCGGCGGCGCGCCGGAGAACCCCGGCCGCATCGGCGAGCTGCGCCGGACGGTCGCACGGATCAAGACGATCCAGCGCGAAGAAGGCGACCTCGAGGAATAATGGCGCTCACGCCCGAGACACTCCCGCGACACGAACTCGTCGGCCTCCCGGTACGGGTTGTCGACTCGCCCGATCCCTCACAGGTCGGAATCGCGGGAACGGTCGTCTCTGAGACGACCAACACCCTCGTGATAGAGGTTGTCTCGGGTACCAAGCGTGTTCCGAAAGGGGGAAGAAGGCTCGAGTTCCGACTGATAGATGAAGCCGCGGCCCACGTCGGGGGCAACCCCGACGCCGCGTCGGCGACGTGCCGAGGCGACCGCAAGGGGGCCGGGACCGCCTCCAAACCCGATCCGCACGGCGGTGCGACGGGCGAGGACGCGGCCTACGTTACGGTGGATGGCGATATACTGCTCTCACGGCCCGCATTACGCTCCGAAAACGGAGTCGAATCACAATGGCGATAGGACTGAACGTAGACGCGCCCGAAGGCGACTGTGCCGACGATGACTGCCCATTCCACGGCAGTCTGTCCGTTCGCGGACAGGTCATCGAAGGCGAAGTCGCTTCTACGGCAATGGACAAGACCGTCGTCGTCGAACGTGAATACGACGTATTCGTCCCGAAGTACGACCGCTACATGAAGCGTCGTTCTCGGGTTCCGGCACACGCGCCGGAGTGCTTCGATATCACTGAAGGCGACACGGTACGCATCGCAGAGACACGACCGCTCTCGAAGACCAAATCCCATGTGGTCGTCGAGCTCACGGAGGGTGAGAACTGATGGAAGCTATCAAGGCTGACGTCACGCCCGGACTGGAGAAGGGATCCCTCATCACATGCGCCGACAACACCGGCGCGCGCGAGCTCAAGATCACGTCCGTCTCCGGCTATCAGGGGACGGTCAACCGACACCCCAAAGCGGGGATCGGGGACAAGATCACCGTCTCGGTGACCAAAGGGACGCCCGAGATGCGCCGACAGGTGCTGGAAGCCGTCGTGGTCCGCCAGCGTAAGCCGATCCGGCGCCCCGACGGCACGCGCGTGAAGTTCGAGGACAACGCCGCGGTCATCATTGATGACCTCGGCGAGCCTCGCGGGACCGAGATCAAGGGTCCCATCACGCGGGAGGTCGCGGAGCGGTATGGCAGCATCGCGAGCACCGCGACGATGATCGTATAACATGAGTGAGCAACCACGCAAACAGCGCACCCGCACGGAGAACGCGGCGCTCCACGAGCGCCAGAAGCAGGTCCGCGCGCACCTCGCGGAGGACCTCCGCGAGGAGTACGACCAGCGGTACGTCCGCATCAACGCGGGCGACACGGCCGAGGTCATGCGCGGCGACTTCGCCGGCGACGAAGGTGAGGTCACCGACATCGACCTGAAGGACGCCGCCGTCTACGTCGACGGCGTGACTGTCGAGGCCGCGGACGGCGAGGAGGTCCCACGGGCACTCGACGCCTCGAACCTCCGCGTCACCGACCTCGATCTCTCCGACGACGTGCGCCAAACCCGACTGGAGGGTGACAACGAATGAGCAACCACCAGAAACGACTCTCCGTACCGAAGTCGTGGCCCGTCGAGCGGAAGACGGCCACGTTCACGGCGAAGGCAGGCGCGGGCCCGCACGGCGAAGCCGGCGTCCCGCTCGTCGTCGTCGTCCGGGACGTCCTGGGCTACGTCGACACCACGAAGGAAGCGAAGTACGCTGCACACCACGACGGCGTCCTCGTCAACGGCGATTCCGTCGGTGACGTGACCCAGCCCGTCGGGATGTTCGACATCCTGGGCTTCCCGGAGCGAGACGAATACTTCCGCGTCTTCCCCGACGAGGGGGGACGTCTGGCCCTGACCGAGATCCCGGCCGCCGACGCGGACGGGAAGCTCGCGAAGGTCACGAACAAGACGCTGGTCTCGGGCGGCGACGTCCAGCTCAACCTCCACAACGGCCACAACCTGGTCGTCGCGGAGGACGAGTACAGCGGTAACGACAGCATCGTCGTCGACCTCGACAACGACGACGTGCTCGCGCACTTCCCGTACGAGGAAGGCGCGCTCGTCACGGCCGTCTCCGGCCAGCACGCCGGCGAGGTCGGCGAGATCACCGAGATCACCGTCTCTCCCGGTAGTTCGAGTAACACGGTCGAAGTCGAGACCAGCGAGGGCTCCTTCGAGACCGTTGAAGAGTACGTCTTCGTTATCGACGAGCAGTTCGTCGACGACGAGGTCGCTGCGGAGTCCGAACCGGAGGGTGACGACGAATGAGCGAAGCCGAACTCCACGAGATGCGCGAGCCCACCGTCGAGAAGGTCGTCGTCCACATGGGCGTCGGTCAGGGTGGCCGCGAACTCCAGAACGCAGAGGAGATCCTCGAGGAGATCACCGGCCAGGAGTCCGTGCGCACGACCGCAAAGCGCACGGAGCCCGAGTTCGGGATCCGGCAGGGCGACCCGATCGGCGCGAAGGTCACGCTCCGCGGCGACGACGCCACGGACTTCCTCACGCGCGCGCTCGACGCCGTTTCCTTGAACCGTGCGCAGTTCGACGACACGGGTAACGTCTCCTTCGGCGTCGAGGAGCACACGGAGTTCCCAAGCCAGGAGTACGACCCGAACATCGGCATCTTCGGGCTGGACGTGACGGTCAACCTCGTCCGCCCCGGCTACCGCGTCTCGAAGCGGGACAAGCGGAGCCAGCCGATCCCCGAGAACCACCGCCTCGACACTGAGGACGCGATCGCCTACCTCGAGGCGAACTTCGACGTGGAGGTCACGCAATGAGCGAAGCAGCACACGAGCACGAGGAGACGGGCCAGACCCACGAGTGCCGCCGATGCGGCCGTAATCAGGGTCTCGTCGGTAAGTACGACGTCTGGCTGTGTCGACAGTGCTTCCGAGAGATCGCCCGTTCGATGGGCTTCAAGAAGTACAGCTAACAATGACAGGGAAAGACCCACTCTCCGACGCCCTCTCCGGTCTCGACAACGCCGAGAGCGTCGGACACCTCAGCCACACGATATCGACCGCCTCCAACACCATCGGGTCCGTCCTCGAGGTCTTCTACGACCGCGGGTACATCGACGGCTTCGAGTTCGTCGACGACGGCAAAGGTGGCCTGTTCGAGGTCGAACTGAAGGGTGCCATCAACGAGTGCGGCCCGGTTAACCCGCGGTACTCCGTGGGTGCCGACGAGTTCGAGCAGTGGGAGAAGCGCTATCTCCCGGCTCGTGACTACGGGACGCTCATCGTGACGACCAGCCACGGCATCATGAGCCACTACGAGGCCCGCGAGGCGGGCATCGGTGGCCAGGTCATCGCTTACGTCTACTAACAATGACGCGAACAGAACTCGAGATCCCCGACGACGTCGACGCCGAAGTCGACCACCTGGAGCTGACCGTTGAGGGGCCTAACGGCTCCGTCACGCGACGGCTCTGGTACCCGGACGTGCGCGTCTCCGTCGATGGCGGCGCGGTCGTCATCGAGGCAGAATCGGAAGACGCGAAGACGAACGCGACGGTCGGGACGTTCGAGAGCCATGTAACGAACATGTTCCACGGCGTGACCGATGGATGGGAGTACCGGATGCAGGTCCACTACTCTCACTTCCCGATGCAGGTCACCGTGGAGGATGACGAAGTGGTCATCGAGAACTTCCTCGGCGAGAAAGCGCCACGGCGCGCGCAGATCCGCGGCGACACGAACGTGCAGGTCGACGGCGAAGAGCTGACCCTCTCCGGCTCCGATAAGGAGTCCGTCGGGCAGACCGCCGCCGACATCGAGCAGCTTACCCGTGTCACCGACAAGGACACCCGCGTGTTCCAGGACGGCGTCTACATCGTCGAGAAACCGACGAAAGGAGGTGCCTGATAGATGGCAGACGAACCACAGGAACTGGAAGACATCAGCGGCGTCGGCGCGAGCAAGGCCGAAGCGCTGCGCGAGGCCGGCTACGAGACGGTCGAGGACGTGAAGGCAGCGAGCCAGGACGACCTCGCCGACGTCGACGGCGTCGGGAACGCGCTCGCGGCCCGTATCAAGGCCGACGTCGGTGGTCTCGAAGTCTCAGAGGAGACCGAGACCGAAGTTGAGGAGGAATCGTCCGAGGCCGAGGCGGCCGAGGAAGAGTCGGAGGCGGAGACGGAACTCCGCCCGCGCGGCCACGCCGACAAGACGCCGGCGCTCGACGACGAGGAGGAACGCCTCCTCCAGAAGCGCCGTCGCGAAGGCAAACCGCAGTTCAACCGACAGGACTACCACAAGAAGAAGCGGACGCCCACCTCGTGGCGCAGACCCCGCGGCCAGCTCTCGAAGCAGCGCCGCGGCATCAAGGGGAAGGGCCAGAAGGTCGAAGCCGGCTTCCGTACGCCGACAGCGGTGCGCGGTAAGCACCCGAGCGGTTTCGAGGAGATCCGTGTCCACAACGCGGACGACCTCGACGGCGTCGACCCGGACACCGAGGCCGTCCGCATCGCCTCGAAGGTCGGTGCGCGCAAGCGCGAGACCATCGAGGAGCAGGCCGAGGACGCGGGCATCCGCGTCCTCAACCCGACCTACATCGAAGTGGAGGTCGACAATGAGTGATCTGAGCGCACAGAAACGATTGGCTGCCGACGTCCTCGACGTCGGAAAGAACCGAGTCTGGTTCGACCCGGACGAACAGGGCGAGATCGCGGACGCCATCACGCGTGAAGACATCCGTGAGCTCGTCGACGATGGGACGATCCGAGCCGAGACTAAGCAGGGCAACTCCCGTGGTCGCGCACGCAAACGCGATGCGAAGCGTGCGTACGGTCACCGGAAGGGCCCGGGCACGCGCCGCGGCAAGGCGGGGGCCCGCCAAGACTCGAAGGACGAGTGGAAGAGCAGCATCCGCGCACAGCGCCGCGAGCTCCGTGAGCTTCGCGACGACGGCGAGCTCACACCCGCCCAATACCGTGAGATCTACAACATGGCGAAGGGTGGCGAGTTCGACAGCGTGAGCCGAATGCACAACTACATCGCGGAACACTACGGTGAGCAATAATGGCTAGCGGCCCACGATACAAGGTCCCGATGCGCCGGCGCCGCGAGGTCCGGACGGATTACCACCAGAGGTTGCGCCTCCTCAAGTCGGGCAAGCCCCGGCTTGTCGCTCGAAAGAGCAACAACAACGTCACGGCGCAGCTGATCGCGACCGGCCCCAACGGCGACGAGACGCTCGTGAGCGCACAGGCGACAGACCTCGAGGAGTACGGCTGGGACGCACCGACCGGGAACCTCCCGTCGGCGTACCTGACCGGCTACCTCGCGGGCGTTCGTGCCCGCGAGGCGGGTCTCGACGAGGCCGTCCTGGACATCGGTCTGAACACCGCGACCCCCGGGTCGAAGGTGTTCGCCATCCAGGAGGGCGCGATCGACGCCGGCCTCGACGTCCCGCACAACGAGGACGTCTTCGCCGACTGGCAGCGCACGCGCGGCCAGCACATCGCGGACTACGCAGCACAGCTCGACGAGCCGCTTTACAGCGGTGCGTTCGACGCCACAGAACTCCCCGAGCATTTCGATGACGTGCTCGAATCCATTCAGGAGGACTAACTAATGAGCTACAACGACAGTTGGCAGCCCCAGACCCGACTCGGCCGCCTGGTTCAGGACGGCGAGATCGAGTCGATGTCGGCGGCGCTGAACACCGGGCTCCCGCTGAAGGAGCCCGAAGTCGTCGACAACCTCCTTCCGGGGCTCGACGACGAGGTACTGGACATCAACATGGTCCAGCGGATGACTGACTCCGGCCGCCGGGTGAAGTTCCGGTGTGTCGTTGCGGTCGGGAACCGCGACGGCTTCGTCGGCTACGCCGAGGGTCGCGACGACCAGGTCGGCGGTGCCATCCAGAAGGCCATCGAGGTCGCGAAAATGAACATCATCGACGTCTCCCGCGGCTGTGGGTCGTGGGAATGTGGCTGTGGGCGTCCGCACACGGTCGCGCTCAAGACGACCGGCAAGGCCGGGAGCGTCGAGGTCGATCTGATCCCCGCCCCGCGCGGCCTCGGTCTCGCGGGCGGTGAGACGGTCCGCCACGTCCTCGAGCTCGCCGGTATCGAGGACGTCTGGACGAAGTCCGCCGGGAAAACGCGGACGACGGTGAACTTCGCGAAGGCGACGTTCAACGCCCTCCAGAACACGGCGGAGGCCCGCATCCCCGAGCGCACTCGCGAGAAGCGCGAGGTGATCGAATAATGCAGGCGGTTATCCAACTCCGCGGCGAGGTCGACATGCGCGAGACGGTTGGCGACACCCTCTCGATGCTGAACCTCCACCGCGTCAATCACGCGACTTTCGTCCCCGAAACCGATGCGTACTCGGGGATGATCGCAAAGGTCAACGACTACGTCGCGTACGGCGAACCGTCTCTGGAGACAGTGACGGCGCTCGTCGCGAACCGTGCGGATCCCCTTGAGGGCGACGCGGACGTCGACGACGAGTGGGTCGCCGAGAACACCGACTACGACGACGTCGACGACCTCGCGCGTGCGCTCTACAACGAGGAGACGACGCTGCGCGAGGCGGGGCTCTCCCCGGCTGTCCGACTCCACCCGCCGCGCGGCGGCCACCAGGGCATCAAGCAGCCCCAGTCGGAGGGCGGACAGCTCGGTAAGCAGTCGACCGAGGAAGTCGACGAACTCCTCGAGAGGATGCGATAACAATGACGAGCAAGAAACGACGTCAGCGCGGCACGCGCACGCACGGTGGCGGTTCGCACAAGAATCGACGCGGTGCCGGTCACCGTGGCGGTCGCGGTCGCGCCGGTCGCGACAAGCACGAGTTCCACAACTACGAACCGATCGGGAAGAGCGGTTTCAAGCGTCCCGAGAAGTCGAAGCTCGATGTCGCCGAGATCACGGTCCGAGAGATCGACGAGGACATCGCGCTCCTCGTCGCCGACGACCTCGTCGAGGAGACCGAGAACGGCTATCGCGTGGACGTCCGCGACATCGTCGAGGACGGTCACGAGGTTGACGCCGTGAAGGTCCTCGGCTCCGGGCAGGTTTACAACCAGCTCGAAGTCGTCGCCGACGCGTTCAGCGATGCCGCTGCCGACCTCATCGAGGCCGAGGGCGGCGAGGCAGTTCTCACCGAGCGCGGTGAGGAGCTCGCGAGCGACGACGAAACCGAAGAGAGCGAGGACTAATAGATGGGCTGGAAGGAAGTCGCCGAGCCGTACCTCACCCGGATGCCGACCGTCTCTCGCCCGGAGGGCCACGTCCCCTTCAAGCGCAAGATGGCGTGGACGGCGTTCATCCTGGTGACGTATTTCTTCCTGACGAACGTCTCGCTCTGGGGGCTCGGCGGCGGGGCGTCCGACCTGTTCGGACAGTTCCGTAGCCTGCTCGCCGGCGGTCAGGGGACGGTACTCCAGTTGGGTATCGGTCCCATCGTCACGGCGAGTATCGTCCTCCAACTGCTCGGTGGGGCGAACCTGCTCGGGCTGGACACCGACGACCCGCGCGATCAGGCGATCTATCAGGGCCTCCAGAAGCTGCTGGTGCTCGTCATGATCTGTCTGACGGGTCTTCCGATGGTGTTCCTCGGTGGCTTCCTCCCGGCAGACACCGCGCTCGCCGCCGCGCTCGGGATTGGCACCTTCGGCGTGAAGTGGCTCATGTTCGCTCAGATCGCCGTCGGTGGCGTCCTCATCCTCTATATGGACGAGGTTATCTCCAAGTGGGGCGTCGGCTCCGGGATCGGCCTCTTCATCGTGGCTGGGGTCTCGCAGAGCCTCGTCGGCGGACTGCTCTATTGGGGCGGCGGCAGCGGTAGCATGGGTGTTTTCCCCTACTGGATTAACGTCCTGCTCGGGAACATCCAGAACGTCACCGCGAGCACACTGCTGTTCAACTCGACCGTCGGGCTCCTCCCGATCATCACGACCCTGCTCATTTACGGGATTGTCGTGTACGCGGAGTCCGTCCGCGTCGAGATCCCGCTCAGCCACGCCCGGGTAAAGGGTGCCCGCGGTCGCTTCCCCGTGAAGCTCATCTACGCGAGCGTCCTACCGATGATCCTGGTGCGCGCCCTGCAGGCGAACATCCAGTTCCTCGGTCGGATCCTTCGCGGTTGGCTCGGCGAAGCCGGGATGCCCAATTGGCTCGGCATCTACACCGTCTCGGAGCAGGCCGGTTTACAGGTCGCCGGTGGCCTGTTCTACTACCTCGCGCCCATCCACAACCCCTCCGATTGGATGTGGTGGGTCGCCGGAGTGGGCGGTGCGGAGCCATGGCAGGTGTTGCTCCGGGTCGCCATCGACCTGACCTTCATGGTCATCGGCGGTGGTATCTTCGCCATCTTCTGGGTCGAGACGGCGGACATGGGCCCGGAGGCAACGGCGAAACAGATCCAGAACTCGGGGATGCAGATCCCCGGTTTCCGGCAGAACGTCGGGGTCATAGAGAAGGTCATGGAGCGCTACATCCCGCAGGTCACCGTGATCGGTGGTGCGCTCGTCGGCCTCCTCGCCGTCCTCGCGAACATGATGGGTACCATCGGTGGTGTCTCCGGGACGGGGCTGCTGCTGACGATCTCCATCACGTACAAACTGTACGAGGAGATCGCTGAAGAGCAGCTCATGGAGATGCACCCGATGATGCGCCAGATGTTCGGCAACGAGTAACCGATTTCCCTTTTTTCGGTCATTCTTTCACACCCGTAGTCGGGGATATAGCGCTCCGTTCACGCCCGTCCGACTGAACGCGTTTCCGCAGACATTTATCCCGGGAGAATGAACGACGTATCATGAGCGACCCGCGCATTCTGATCCTCGGCGCGCCCGGTGCTGGAAAGGGCACGCAGTCGAAGCGCCTCTGTGAGGCCTACGACATCGAGCACGTCACGACGGGCGACGCGCTGCGCGCGAACAAGCACATGGAGACCGAGTACGGAACACCCGCTGAGTACATGGACGCGGGCGACCTCGTACCCGACCCACTCGTCAACGAAATCGTTGCGGCGGCGCTCGAGGACGCGGACGGGTTCGTCCTCGATGGCTATCCGCGTAACGAGAGCCAGGTCGAGTTCCTTGCGGACACGACGGACCTCGACGTCGTGCTCTACCTCGACGTGTCCGAGGAGGAACTCGTTGATCGCCTTACTGGCCGGCGCGTCTGCCCGGAGTGTGGCGCGAGCTACCACGTCGAGTTCAACCCGCCCGAGACGGAGGGGGTCTGCGATGAGTGTGGTTCTGAACTCGTCCAACGAGACGACGACACCGAGGAGACGGTGCGTGAGCGTCTCGAGACCTACCGGGAGAACACTGAGGACGTCATCGAGCATTACCGTGACACAGACGCGTTCGTCGAGATTGACGGCGAGCAGACGCCCGATGAGGTCTGGGCGGACGTGAAGGCCGCAGTCGATGAGCGCGCGGAGTAAAAATTGATGAACGCCCCTGCTGGAGGTACGTAGTATGGCACGGACCGCGGAGAAGGTACGGGACCTCGTTGCCGAGGACCCCGAGATGCGCGATGCCATCACGTCCCTCCTCGACCACGAGGACGAGACCGTCGAATGGCGCGACGTCAACGAGTCGTTAACGAGCGGCCAGTGGGGCCGTCTCATCGAAAAGGGCGTCCTCACGGAGGCCGGCGACGGCTTCCGGCTCGACGACCCCGACGCCGTCCGCGACGGGCTCACTGGCGACAACGAGGCCGCCTACGAGGGCGGGAGTGACGTCGAACTCCCGGACGACGAGGAGAGCTCGTGGACGACGTACGACAAGCTTGCCGGCGTGCTCTCGCTCGTCATGATGACTGGCTACTACTATCATCCGATCCGAGGAACGGTTGGTCCCGCCATCGACCTCCTCCTCGGGCCGCTAAACGCGCTGCTCCCGTTCTTCGTCGTCGTGATGGTGCTCGCCGTCTGTACGGGATTTTGGACGTCGATCATCCAGGCGAACCTGATGGACTTCGATAAGATGTCCGTCTATCAAGAGCGGATGCAGGACATCCAGGAGCGCCAGAAGGCCGCCAAAGAGCGCGGCGACGAGGAGGCTCTCGATCGCATCCAGAAAGAGCAGATGGAGGCGATGGGTGATCAACTCGGGATGTTCAAGATGCAGTTCCGCCCGATGGTCTGGATCATGCTCCTCACCATCCCGGTCTTCCTCTGGATGTACTGGAAGCTCGGGCAGATCGACCAGGGTGTCGAACTCATCCTCCCGCTGATCGGGCACACCCATCTCAAGGACACCATCGGCGGGTTCATCCCCGCGTGGATCGTCTGGTACTTCCTCTGTTCGATGGGGTTCAGCCAGATCGTCCGCAAGGGGTTGGGTATCCAGACGACGCCGACCTAACGGAGCGCTTCGTAAACTCCTTACTCCGCGCGTGCCGAGGGCGACTATGTTGGTCACGATCTCCGGGCCGCCGGGCAGCGGGAAGTCCACGGTGGCGTCCACGCTCGCCGACCACCTCGACTACGAGCATATCTCCGGCGGCGACATCTTCCGCGGGCTCGCCGACGAGCGCGGGTTGACCTTGGAGGAGTTTAACGAGCTCGCCGAGGAGGACCCCCAGATCGACAAGGAACTCGACAAACAGCTGCGCGAGACGGCGCGCGAGCGCGACGACGTCGTCCTCGAATCCCGCCTCGCGGGGTGGATGGCGGGCGAGTACGCCGATATCAAGATCTGGCTCGACGCACCACTCGGGACGCGGTGTCGACGGATCGCCGAACGCGAAGGCAAGACGCCCGCCGCGGCCCGCAAGGAGACAGAGAAACGCGAGGCCTCCGAAAACGCGCGTTACGCGCAGTACTACGACATCGATTTCGACGACCTCACGATCTACGACCTCTCAGTGAACACGGCGCGCTGGGGCCCGGATGAAGTGACTGATATCGTCCTCTACGCCGTTGATTCGTACGTCCCCTCCCAGGACGAGGGGCCGACGCCGATCGACGACGTCCGCTACGAGTTTTAGATGCTTCGCGAGACCCCTGAGGAGCGCGACGTCGATGCCCTCCGCGAGTTCGGCGTGGTGAACCTCGATAAACCGCCGGGACCCTCCGCCCACCAAGTCTCCGCGTGGATCCGCGATATGGTCGGCGTCGGGAAGGCCGCCCACGCCGGTACGCTCGACCCGAAGGTCACCGGCTGTCTCCCCGTCCTGACGGGGACAGCCACGCGCCTCGCGCCCGCGCTTCTCGAGGGTCCAAAGGAGTACGTCGCCGTCCTCGAACTCCACGCTCGCGCACCGACGGACCTCGACACCGTCCTCGCCGAGTTCGAAGGGCCGCTCTACCAGAAACCCCCGCGAAAGAGCGCGGTCGTACGCCGCCTCCGCGTCCGTGAAGTGCACGCCCTCGATCGCTTGGAGGTGAGCGACGACCGCCGGCAGGTCCTCGTCCGCATCCGGTGTGAAAGCGGGACATACGTCAGGAAGCTCTGTCACGACCTCGGGCTCGCGCTCGGGACTGGTGCGCACATGGGCGACCTCCGCCGGACCGCGACGGGGCCATTCGACGATGCCGACCTCGCCACGCTCCACGACCTCGCGGACGGCCTCGCCGAGTGGCGCGAGCGCGACGACGAGACATGGCTCCGTCGCGTCCTCGCGCCCGCCGAGGCGGCACTCACCCATCTCCCGTCGGTGACGATCGCCCCGTCCGCCGCCAAAACCGTCGCCGACGGCGCGCCCGTGTTCGCACCGGGCGTCATCGAGGCCGACGACGCTGACGACGGCGCGCTCGTCGCCTGCTACACCCCCAACGGTGCGGTCGTCTGCCTCGGCCGACTCGTCGGTGATCCCGACGCCGAGACGGGCGAGGTCGTCTCGCTCGAACGCGTCCTCGTCTAAGCCGCCGCCGAAACGAAGGCCTTAATGCCGGCACTCGCGTTCTCCCAAGTGCGGGACCGTGGGGTAGCTTGGTATCCTCGGCGGATGGGGTCCGTCGGACTTGAGTTCGAATCTCAGCGGTCCCACTAACTTTTCGAGGCGTTCCATCCGGTACGCTTGCGTTTGATTCGATTTCATCGTC
>NZ_BAAABL010000083.1:0-36797 GCF_039520965.1 Halarchaeum salinum | reverse complement strand
GCTTCGTGGATCGACGAGTATCTTGGCGGATACCTCCAGAAGTTACGCTAGGTACTATGCCGTCTCGTTCGCCAATCGGAAATCTCCGATTTCCGATGACGGCTTGAAAAGCCCGAGCGAAGCGGTTCACTCGCGCCGACGGCGCGAGGTCCGAAGACCCCCGGAGGGGGTCTGACGGACATTTTGGCCGAGCTTTTGCCAGCGCCGAAGGCGCGCAGCAAAAGGTCGAGTATAAAGGTCCTATCTGACGATCGTGACGGGGACGCTGGAGCGCCGGACGACGCTCTCGGCGACGCTGCCGAGGAGGACGCGCGTGATCCCCTCGCGGCCGTGACTCCCCATGATGATGTGGTCGTAGTCGTTCTCCTCGGCGTAGCTGACGATGGTGCGGGAGGGACGACCGACCTCGGTGACGGTGTCGAGGGTGACGCCGTACTCGTCGGCGGTGTCCTGGGCCTCCTCGAAGAGCGTCTTGGCCTCCTCTTCTGCCTGCTCGTACCACTCCTCGGAGTAGCCGGGGACGGTTGCCTGTGCGGTGTAGCCGGCCTCGATGGGGTCGATGACGTTGATGACGGTGATGTCGTCGCTCTGGAACTCCTCGAGGGCGTACTCGAGGGCGTCGTCGGACTGTTCGGACCCATCAACGGGCACGAGGATTCGCGTCATGTTTCGGGATTCGACCGGGGGCGGGAAAAACGTGGGGGCCGGGTCGCTCGTTATCCCCGACCGTGGCGCGTCAGACACGTCGGGAGCCCGAGGAGTTCGACGGGCTCTGAGTTGTCGGGCGAGTAAACGACCATCTGGCCCGTCTCCATGTACGGGACTTTCTCGGCGAGCGACGGCGGGATGTTGACGCTCTTGATCGCGTCCTCGTCGCCGAGGTTGAGGACGACCTTCGTGTTCACCTGCTTGAACACGCTCTCCGCGATGTCTTGGGGGTCCTGGGTGATGAGGAAGAGGCCGAGGCGTTCCTTGCGGCCCTGCTTTGCGGCGTCGGTGAACTTCCCGATGACCTGGCGGGCCTGGACGGTGTCGGCGTCCGCGAGGAAGTTGTGCGCCTCGTCCATCCCGACGAGCAGCGGCGTGTCGGCGATCCGTGGGAAACGCGGGTCGCTGGAGAGTTTCTCGTCGACGAGCAGGCTGGCGAGCGCGAGGACGACGGTCTCGGTCGCGCGCGAGTCGCTGACGTGGTAGGTGGGGACGACGGAGAGCCGCCCGGGTTTGACGAACTCGCGGACGAGGTCGGTGATCGGCCGGGCGTCCTGATCGAACACGCCGTTCGGCATCCCGTTCACGCGGCGCATCACGGCCTCGTACGTCGCCTCGTGGATCCGCCCTGATTCGTCGAGTTCCTCCTTCAGCGCGGGGTCGTCGAGGAACGCACAGAACTCCTCGTAGGTGCCGCCGTTCCCGTGCTGCGCGAAGAAGCGCTTGAGGAGCGTCCGGAGGGCGGGGTACTGGTTGTCGTTGAGGCCGGCGGAGGCGGCGAGCCACGGCCGACTGCGAACCATGCTGAACGGGACGGTGAACGGGATCTGCTCGGCGTCGTGGTGGGCGGCCGTGTAGGTCGCGTTCCCGACCTTCGGGACGAAGGCGACGGTGTCGTCGTGGCCGCCGTACGCGACGCCCTCGCGCTCCCAGCGGCGCTCGTCTTCGGTGTCCGCTTCGGGGTTATCGTCGTGCATCTGGGCGTACTCGTCCTGCGGGTCGAACTGGACGACCGCCGCGCGCACGTCGCGCTCGCTCCCGGCCTCGACGGGGTAGGTGCGCTCCGCGGCGAGGAACTGCCGGAGGACGTTCTTCGCGGTGTGGGTCTTCCCCGACCCCGTCCCGCCGGCGACGAGCGTGTGGCGGAACGCGAGCGGATCGCCCGTCTCGTAGTCGTCCGTCACGCGGTAGTCGATCGTCGGTGGCGTCGCGCCCGTTCGGACCTTCTCGCCGCCGACCGCGAGATGCCCGAGGAACACCCCGGAGTCGGGGATCTTCAGCGCGGTCTTGATCTCCTCGTCGTCGTCCGCCTCGCGCACGACCGTCTCGGGTTTCGGGACGCGGTCGGGCATCCGCCGTCTGAGCTCGCCCCCGTCGCGATAGAGGACGCTCACGGGTTCGAGGTCGGCGATGAAGGTGTAGTCGTCCTCGTCGATGTCGTTCCCGCCCATCACCCGTCTGGCGTGGATCTCGTTCGCGTCGTCGCCGTGGAAGCGCTGGCCGTATTCGAGGCCGACGATCCGGCAGAACAGCGATTCGCCGTCCGGATAGGGCGCGACGAGATAGCGCCCGAGGCGAACGTTCGAGCGGTTCGCGCTCGTGACGTACGCGCGCAGTCGGGTTTCGTCCTCGCGCTCGCCGATCCGCAGGCCCTCGGAGACGGCGAGCACGCCGAGGCCGTCGCCGTCCGCCCCGTCGTACCCGACGCGCTCGAAGGCCTCGTCCGTCCCCTCGTCGGCGGTGGCCCCGGCGACATCGTCCGCCGTGCCGCCGGCCGTCCCGTCGTCCGTGGGCGCGTCGTCGCCATCCGCGTTGTCACCCTCGTCCGCGGACGTGTCGTCGCCGCGTCCCCCGAAGTCGGCGAAGCTCCCGAGGTCCTCGTCAGTCATGTCACGCGAAACACCGCCCGCCCCTAAACGTCTTTTCGTCGTGCGCCCGCGGCCGCCACACGCCTTTTCGTCGTGCGTCACCTAGGCCGATGATATGCTACTCGTGCGTGGCTCGGCGGCGGGCACCACACTCACCGGGACGGTGTACGAGCGCGGCGAGGACGCCCCGTCATTCAAGGGTGCGCCCGACGAGGACGCCGCGTACGTGTGGGTCTGCGACGAGTTCTACGCCGTCGAGAGCGGCGGCCTCGTCCAGCAGGTCGCCGGCGAGGATGTCCACGTCGCCTTCGAGTCTCCGATGCCCCGCGGCTTCGACACGCGCGAGCAGGCCCTCTCGGCGGCCCGCGAGCACGTCCGCACGCAGTTCGCGCGCATCGGCGTCGCTGCCGACGAGGTCTCCATCTCCGTCGAGCGCGACCACGAGCGCCGGCGTTAGCCGTCGGTCCCCCAGCGATCCACGTCGTACCCCTCGCGCGGCTCCGTCTCCATCGCCTCGGCCATCGCGTCCACGAGGTGGCGTTTCTCGCGGACGCTGATCCGCGCGAGTTCGTCCGCGCGTCCGATGGCCGCCGGCGGCCCGTTCGCCGCCGCGACGTCCCGCACGAGCTGATCGGTGACGCGCTCACGTACTTTGTCGTCCTCGGCGAACGCGCGCGGCAGTTCGGCCTTGTAGACGGTGTCCGTCCGCGGATCGTAGAGGACACAGAACGCGACCTCGTAGGCCTCGGGCGCGAGGGCGAGGTCGAGATCGAGGCGGCCGCCGAGCGTCGAGAACTCCCGATCGTAGCCGACGCGCGAGAGGAACCAGTTCGTGTACGCGAGGTCGTCGGTGAGGCGCTCACCCCGTTCGTCGCGGCGCTCTAGGAGCTGCCCGAACAGTTCGGCGTCGTCGAGCCACGGCGCGTGCGTCTTCGCGTCGAGCGCGCGAACGATCCCGCGCGCGGAGACGTTCTTCACGAACCCCCCGATGACAGTGTCCGTTTCGACGGCGCGCTCGACGAGACCGAGGTAGTTCTCGATGACGCGGCGCGTCAGGCCGTCCTCGGCGGGGAGGGTCGCGAGCTCCTCGTTCTGGTCGAGCCAGTTCGTCACGAGCTTCGGGTAGAGCGGGCCGTCGAGCAGGAGGAACTCGTCGACGTCCTCGAAGTGCGCGTGGGCGTGCTCACTCTCCGCGAGGTAGAGCGAGAGCGCGTGGACAACGGCGCGCTCGTTGCGCTCGACGTACGGCGCGTCGATAGCCTGTCCGCGCCAGTAGCCCTCGTCCTGTCGCGTCCACGCGTCGGGGTCGAATGCACGCTGTGCCGCGGTGCGGTCCCGGCGGAGCATCGTCGTGATGACGGTGCGGTGGCGGTGGGTGTCGGTGTCGCCGGGCGCGACGCCCATCGCGGCCTGCGCGACATCGAGGACGAGGCCGTTCTTGAACGCGCGAGGGTTAATCGTCCCCGAGTCGAGGCCGTGGACGGCATCGAAGGTGGGGACGCTCGCGCCGGCTTCCGTCAGGTCCGCGAGATAGCGCCCCTGCTCGGTGACGGGTTCGAGGACCGCGCCGTCGTCATACAGCGGGTCGAAGTACGTCTCCCACACCGCCTCCGCGTCCGCGCGGTGTTCGGCCTCGTCGACGTCGCCACCCACGCCGCGGACGAGCTCGGGAATGCCGGCGAAGTGGACGGGGTCGAGGGTCATATTCGGGGATGTCGGCGGACCCGCTTGAAGTCGACGGTGCCGCGCGTCGGTCGCGCGTTCCTCCGTATCGTCGGTGAACGACCATGCCGAAGAGTAGTTAGGACGCGCCCGTAAGGTGTCACGTATGCACGCGGCACTCATCATTTTGGACGGTTGGGGCCTCGGCGATCACGACCGACTCGACGCCGTGAAGGCGGCGGACACGCCGAACGTCGATCGCTACACGGCGGCGGGCGCGTCCGGGACGCTCACGACGCACGGCCGCGACGTCGGCCTCCCGGACGATCAGATGGGTAACTCGGAGGTCGGCCACCTCACCATCGGCTCCGGTCGCGTCGTCCTCCAAGAGTACACGCGCATCAACGACGCCGTCGCGGCGGGCGACCTCCCCGAGAACGATGCGATCCGCGGCGCGTTCGACTACGCCGACGACCACGACGGGCGCGTCCACTTCATGGGGCTCGTCTCCGATGGGGGCGTCCACTCGGACCACGAGCACCTCCACGCGCTCATCGAGGCCGCCGCGGACTACGGCGTCGAGGCGACGACGCACGCCTTCACCGACGGCCGGGACACCTCGCCCACGGGCGGCGAGGAGTACCTCGCGACCCTCGAAGACGTCGTCGCCGAGCACGGCACGGGCGACGTCGCGACCGTCTCCGGTCGGTATTACGCGATGGATCGCGACCAGAACTGGGAGCGCACGAAATCCGTCTACGACGCCATCGTCGAGCGCGACGCCCCACATCGCGCCGAGACGGCCGTCGAGGCCGTCACGGACTCCTACGAGCGCGACGACACCGACGAGTTCGTCGAGCCGACGGTGATCGACGGCGGTGCGGCGCTGGCCGACGGCGACGCGGTCGTCTTCTTCAACTTCCGCTCGGATCGCGCGCGCCAACTCACGCGCATGCTCGCGGACATCCGCCCCGATGACTGGGACGTCGAGACCACCCCGCCCGCGGTCGAGGTGACGACGATGACGGAGTACGACGCGACGTTCGACCTCCCTGTCGCCTTCGAACCCCAGCAGCCCGCGCACACGCTCGGCGAAGTCGTCGCCGACGTCGGCCGGACGCAGCTCCGCATCGCCGAATCCGAGAAATACCCCCACGTCACCTACTTCCTCAACGGCGGGCGCGAGGTGGAATTCGACGGCGAACTACGACGGATCGTCGAGAGCCCGGACGTCCCGACGTACGACCAGCAACCCGAGATGAGCGCGGCCGGCGTGACGGACACGGCGATTGAGACGGTCACGGAGACGGACCCGGACCTCCTCGTGCTCAACTACGCGAACGCGGACATGGTCGGCCACACGGGCGACTTCGACGCCGCCGTCGAGGCGGTCAAGACCGTCGACGAACAGGTCGGTCGCCTCGTCCCTGCGCTCTGTGAGGCCGGCGCGCACGTCCATCTTACCGCCGACCACGGCAACGCGGACGACATGGGTACCCCCGAAGAACCACACACCGCCCACACGTTCAACCCCGTCCCGTTCGTCTACCTCACACCCGACGGCGACGACGGCGGCTGCGAGGTCCGCGACGGTGGCTCGCTCCGCGACGTCGCCCCGACGCTCCTCGCACACTGCGACGTCCCGACGCCCGCCGAGATGACGGGCGAAGATCTTCTCGACTGATCAGCGCGCATCGTGGACGACCTCGCCGTCCACGACCGTCATCGCCACGTCCACGTCGGCGATCGAGTCGGCCGCCCACGGCGAGCGTTCGAGGACGGTGAAGTCGGCGGCTTGGTTGATCGAAAGCGTCCCGCATCGCTCCTCCTCGCCACCTGCACACGCGCCGCCGGCCGTCGCCGTGCGGAGCGCCGTCGTCGTCCTCACGCCGCGCTCGACCGCCATGTCGACGGCCGCGAGGGGATCGTACACCCCATCGTTATCGTTCTCGCACCAGCCGAACGCGACGTGTGCGCCGACATCCAGAAGCGGGCCGACCGCGTCCGATCCCGGCGGGACGACCGCTACGACGCCGATTTCCGCGAGTCGCGTCGCCGCGTCCGGTGTGACGTCCTGAATGCCGACGATGCGGTGGCACGACGCGCCCGGGTCGGCGGTCGCGGCCTCGTACTCATCGAGGAGGCTCCCGACGCTCGCCGCGTCCGTCGCCCGCGCGGCGATCCGAAGCCCCGCGTCGTCCGCGCGCCGCAGGACGTCCCGTCGAACGCTCGGCGTGATCTCGTCGGCTCCGTCACCGACCGGCGGGACCGCGAGCGCGCCCGTCCGCACGCGCTCGCTCCCGTGACCGGTGCGCGCGCCGACTGCCGTCAGCGCGTCGAGCGTGCCGTAGCCGTAATCGAACTCGACCCGGAGCGGGAGCGTCCCGTCGGCCGCGAGGTCCCGATACGTGCCCGCCGCGTCGCCCGCCACGCGATCGTGTACGGTCGTGATGCCCCGTTCGATCGCGTGCGCCGCGGCGCTGCGGAGCGACCCGCGCGTTGCTTCCCCGTCGCCGAGCGTTGCGGCCGAATCGACGAACCCCGGGAGGAGGACGCGGCCGTCGAGATCGATCACGTCCGTCTCGACGCCGACGCCGAACTGCGCTTCGTAGTTACTGTCGAGGCGTGTGATCCGACCGTCGCGGACCGCGACGGCTTCGTACGTCTCGTCCGACGCCCCGAGCGTGTGGACCTCGCCACCGATGAAGACGATGTCCGCGTCCGCGTGCATACGCGACTAGGCGGGTCGGCGGCGGGAAGAACGTTCGGGAACCCTCGTTCGCTACGCCGTCCCGCGGAACGCGACCGCGTAGGCGAGCAGGGCACCGACGGCGAGCGCACCGAAGCCGGCCCACGGTCCCTCGATCCATCCGATTGTCGCCCGTGCGATCGTCTGGATCGCGACGAGCGCCGCGAACGTCGTCACGTAGAAGGCGACGAGCGCCCGTGCAAGTCGTTCCGGGACGAGCCCGCGCCGGACGGCGACGACGGCACCGCACACGCCCGCGATCGCCGCGCCCGGGAGCCCGTACGTGATCGCTGCGAACGGCCCCGGCGGGGCGAACGGCACGCTCAGCACGTAGCCGACCGGTGCGGCGATGAACCAGCCGAGGGCCGCCCGGAACACGGTGGCGGCGTCGAGACGAGCCATACGCCGCCCTACCGACGGGCGCGGCAAGTACGCACCGATACGCATAGGCGTGTGGCTCGCACACCCTCCGGCATGACCGACGACGCCGACCCCGACGCGCTCGCCGAACAGGTGCTGGAGGGCGACCTCCGGCTCCACGAACTCGACGACCACGCGGACGCCGCGACCGCCGCGACTGCCCGCCGTCGCGTCCTCGAACGCGAGACCGGCGCGGCCCTCGACGTCACCGCCGACTACGCCTTCGATCCCGAGCTGGCCAGCGACGCGAACGTCGAGAACCTCGTCGGTGGCACGCAACTCCCGCTCGGCATCGCGGGCCCGCTCGCCGTGTCGGGCGACGCCGCGAGCGACGACTACCGCCTTCCGCTCGCCACGACCGAGGGCGCGCTCGTCGCCTCGATCAACCGCGGGTGTTCGACCATCACGGCCGCCGGTGGCGCGAACGCCCGCGTGACGAAGCGCGGCATGACGCGCGCGCCGGTCTTCCGCGTCACCGACGTCACCGAGGGTGCTGAGGTCGCCCGCTGGGTCGACGACAACGTCGAAGAGCTCCGCGAGGCCGCTGAGGCGACGACGAGCCACGGGACCCTCGAGGACGTCACGCACTACGTCGTCGGCGACAACGTCTACCTCCGCTTCGCGTATGACACCGCCGACGCGATGGGGATGAACATGGCGACGATCGCGACGCGCGCGGCCTGCGAAATCGTGGAGGCCGAGACGCCCGCCTCGCTCGTCGCGCTCTCGGGGAACCTCTGTGCGGACAAGAAGCCCGCCGCGATCAACGCCGTCGAGGGACGAGGCCGCACCGTCACCGCCGACGTCCACATCCCGCGCGACATCGTCGAGGAGCGCCTTAAGACGACGCCCGAAGCCATCGCGGAGGTTAACACCCGGAAGAATCTCGTCGGGTCCGCGAAGGCCGGTAGCCTGGGGTTCAACGCCCACGCCGCGAACGTCGTCGCCGCCGTCTTCCTCGCGACCGGGCAGGACGCCGCGCAGGTCGTCGAGGGGGCGAACTGCATCACGACCGTCGAAGCCCGCGAGTCAGAACTCTACGCCTCGGTCAACCTCGCGAGCCTGGAGGTCGGGACGGTCGGCGGCGGGACGAAACTCCCGACGCAGGCCGAAGCCCTCGACATCCTGGGTGTTCGTGGCGGCGGCGATCCTGCCGGGAGCAACGCCGACGAACTCGCGGAGGTCATCGCCGCGGGCGCGCTCGCGGGCGAACTCTCGCTGCTCGCCGCGCTCGCCTCCCGGCACCTCTCCAGCGCGCACGAGGAACTCGGGCGCTAGCGCGACACAACACGTCGATGAGGTGAGCGATGAGGTGAGCGGAGGCGCACCGGTGAGGCGCGTGACGCTCAGAGCAACCGATAGACGCCGCCCGACTCCGTTGCTCCGCCGCGACGCGTGAGCCGTTCCAGCGCCTCCCGGGCGTACGACTCGCTCACGCCGTGCTCCGCGCAGTACGCGGCGACGTCGTCCGCTGTCGGGTCGTCGAGTTCGCGGAGCGCCTCCTTCACGCGCTCCGTCCGCGAGACGGAGCCACCCGACGACGACGCCCGCTCGTTCGCCGCGCGCGTCTCGGCGGCGTCCACGCCCCCCGCTTCGAGGTATTCATCGTCGTCGACGACGTCCTCGCCGGCGCGTTCTTCCATCTCCGCGTAGGAGTCGAGGTCCGCGAACGCCTCGCCGTGCCCCGAGCGGTTCGCCAGCATCGACGCGCGCACTTCCGCCGCGTGTTCGCGCTCTTCCGTCGTCACGAACTGCTTGCGCTTCGCGTGGGCCTTTGAGGTCCCACAGCGCGGACATTTCGTTCGCTCCGGGCGGCCCTCGACCACCCAGAGCATCGAACAGTCGCTACACCCGACGACGGCGTACATGCCACACGCTCCGGCGCTCTCGGTGATAAGTCCGACGCCGCGTCGACGCGCGACGAGGTTACTCCACGTTGAACCCCATCTCCTCCAGTAGGTCGGGGACGCGATCGGTGTGATCGCCCTGGATCTCGACCGTCCCATCGCTCACCGTCCCGCCCGCACCGACCCCCTTCTTCAGTTTCGTGGCGACGTCCTGAAGGTCCGTCGAGTCCTCGTCGAACCCCTCGACGATCGTGACGGGTTTGTCGTACGTTCGGCGCTCGACGCGTACCGAGAGCACTTCCTCTGCGCGCGCGAGGTCCTCCTCGATACCGGGGATGTCCGCGAACGGATCGTCTGCCATACGTGGTCGTAGTGCGCCCCCGCAAAAGAATCCGGTGGCACGCGGCGTGGCCGCCGCTTCCGACGCGGGAAAAACGGGGAGAATCGGGTGGTGTGCGCGACGTCGACTCGTCGGCTCGCTTACGCGAGGTCGTGAATTGCGTCGAGCGAAGCCCGACTAACCCACGGCTCGCTTACGCGAGGTCGTGGATATCACCGAACTCACGGGTGAGTTCGGTGGCGAGCGGGGAATCTCCGATTTCCCGCGGAGAAGAACTCGCCGTTCAGGCGAGTTCTTCGATGTTCTCGACGACGTTGTCGCTGAACTCGGTCGTCGAGAGCTTCTCGCCGCCCTCGATCTGGCGTTCGAGGTCGTACGTGACTTCGCCGTTGGAGATGGACTCCTCGACGGCGTCGCGGATGAGCGTCGCGGCGTCGTCCCAGCCCATGTACTCGAACATGAGGCGGCCGGAGAGGATGATCGCGGACGGGTTCGCCTGATCCTGACCGGCGCGCTTGGGCGCAGAGCCGTGGACCGGCTCGGCGAGACAGCGACCGGCACCGAAGTTCGCGCCGGGCGCGATGCCGAGGCCACCGATCTGTGCGCCGGCGGCGTCGGAGAGGTAGTCACCGTTGAGGTTCGGCATCGCGAGGACGTCGAACTCGTCAGTGCGCAGCTGCATCCACTGGAGCATCGCGTCGGCGAGGCGCTCCTCGACCATGACGGCGTCCTCCGGGATGTCGACTTCGTCCTGCTCCTCCCAGAGGGAGTCGGGCGCGGCGAAGACCTCCTCGTCGGGGTACTCCTCCTCGGCGACCTCCATGCCCCACTCGCCGAACTGGCCTTCGGTGAACTTCATGATGTTCCCCTTGTGGACCAGCGTGACCTTATCGCGGTCGTTCTCGATGGCGTAGTCGAGGGCCTCCCGAACGAGGCGCTTCGAGCCCTTCTCCGTGATCGGCTTGATGCCGATGCCGATCGGGCCGTCGTGCATGACGTCGTCGAAGCCCATCTCGTCCTCGACGAAGTCCCGGACCTGCTCGACCTCCTCGGTGCCGGCCTCCCACTCGATGCCGGCGTAGACGTCCTCGGTGTTCTCGCGGAACGTCACCATGTCCATCTCCTCGGGCGACTTCATCGGGGAGGGGACGCCGTCGAGGTAGTAGGTCGGGCGGACGTTCGCGAAGAGGTCGAGCGTCTGGCGGAGCGCGACGTTCAGCGAGCGGTAGCCGGCACCGACGGGCGTCGTCAGCGGGCCCTTGATGGCGACGCGGTGCTCGCGGATCGCGTTCACGGTGTCGTCGGGGAGGTTGACGTCCTCGCCGTAGCGGTCGCGGGCCGCCTGTCCGGCGTAGACGCGCATCCAGTTGATCTCGTGGCCGGTCGCCTCCGCGGCGGCCGTGAGAACCTTCTGAGCGGCGGGACCGACGTCGCGGCCGATACCGTCCCCGTGCAGGATGGGAATGATCGGGTTCTCGGGGACGTCGAGCTCGTCGGCGTCCTCGTCGTACGTGATCTTCTCCCCGGACTCGGGGACTTCGACTTGATCGTACTCGTGGCTCATCTCGTCCGGAGCCACCCGGCGAGCGCCTAAAAGGACTGCTGTTTCCGTCCGTCGCGTGTTGGAGACGCACATGGCGGGCCGTTACGCCGCTCGCGCCGGCGATGGAGGTCACGCTCACGGGGTCGCGACGGGCAGTCGTCCGCGCGATGTTCGAGTCGTTCGGATACCCCCCGCTTCGGGTCACAACCCCTTTCTCCGGGGGCCACGAACCCGAGGATATGACCGACACCGTCGAACCCGGAAGCGAGGCCTACGAGTCGTACCACGAGGCGGGCGAGATCCTCGCGCAGGTGCTCGACGAGGCCGAGGAACGCGTCGAGGTCGGCACACGCCTGCTCGATGTCGCCGAGTTCGCGGAGGAGCGCATCGAAGAGCTCGGCGGCCGCCCGGCGTTCCCCGTGAACATCAGTATCGACAACGAGGCCAGCCACGCCTCACCGCACGGCGACGACGAGACGACGTTCGGCGAGGAGATGATTTGTCTCGACATCGGCGTCCACGTCGATGGCTACATCGCCGACGCCGCGCGCACGGTCGACCTCTCGGGGACCCCCGAACTGAAGGAGGCGGCCGAGGAGGCGCTCGACGCCGGTCTCGACGTCGTGGAGGCGGGTGCGCACACGGGCGAGATCGGTGCGGAGGTCGCGGACGTCGTCACCGCCTACGGCTATCAGCCGATCGTGAACCTCTCGGGACACGGCCTCGAACGCTGGGACGCCCACACGGACCCGAGCGTGCCGAATCGCGGGACGGATCGCGGCACGACGCTCGAAGCCGGTGACGTCCTCGCGATCGAGCCGTTCGCGACGACGGGCTCCGGGAAGGTCACCGAGGGGGCGAAGACGGAGATCTATTCGCTCGTTGATGACCGCTCGGTGCGCAACCGGGGTGCCCGTCAGGTGCTCGACACCGTCCGTGAGGAGTACCAGGAGCTCCCGTTCGCAAAGCGGTGGCTCGACGCCTCGCGTGCGGACATGGCGGTCCAGCGCCTCGAAACGCAGGGCGTCCTCCGCTCGTACCCGGTGTTGCAGGAATCGGACGGCGAACTGGTCGCGCAGGCGGAGCACACGATCATCGTCACCGAGGACGGGTACGAGATCACGACCACGCGGTAGGCGTCGCTGGTCGATCGGGACGTCGAGAGGGGGAATTGCTCGCGTCGTCGATAAATAGTGAGGGGGATCGACGACGGATCGTCGCGTCGTTTTACGCGTTGTTCATCCGGGTAGACGTCTTCGTACCGCAGACGCGACACTTCGCGACGCGGTACGGTTCGCGCGAGAACTCGGCGTTCTCGTCTTTGTCGGACTCGGTCTTGAGCTCGACGGAGACAGCGTGTGGCGTCTCCTTGCCGCAGCTCTCGCACGATTCCGCCATACCCTCGGAACGAGGAGTTTTGCTTGCCATCGGAACCACCCTCACCACCAACCACACACTACGCACACAAAAACCCCGCCGTCTCAATTCAACCCGTGTAACCCCGCTGCTCGCTCCGCATGGCCCTCGTTTCCGAAAACTACCTCCGACCGCCCACCGAGCGTGCCCGTATGGATCAAGTGTTCGCCCCGTGGCGCATCGAGTGGGTGAAACGCGAGGACAAGAACCCCGACGTCAAGGAGTGCGTCTTCTGCGAACTTCCCGAGCGCGACGACGCGCGGGAGAACCTGGTCGTCGCAGCGAGTGAGCACGCCTACGTCCTCCTCAACAACGCGCCGTACAACCCCGGTCACCTGATGGTCATCCCGCACGCCCACGGCGGCGACTACACGGCGCTGGACGACGCGGCGCTGCTCGATCACGCCCGCCTGAAACAGCGCGCGCTCGACGCCCTCGACGCCGCGGTCGGTCCCGACGCGTACAACGCAGGGCTGAACCTCGGCGGCGGCCCCGCCGGCGGGAGCGTCGACGACCACGTCCACACGCACGTCGTCCCGCGCTACGACGGCGACACGAACTTCATGCCCGTCGTCTCGGACACGAAGGTCGTCGTCCAAGGGCTCGCAGAGACGTACGACGCGCTCCACGAGGCGTTCGCCGCCCAGCCGGATGCGAGCGACCCCGGTGAGGACACCGCAGTCCCCCTCGATTTCGACTGAGTCGAAATTCCGCAACGCACTTACTCGGCGACGGTCAACTATCGGCGGATGGATCGGAAGACCGCGATGCGGCGAGCGGGCGCGGTGGTGCTCGCTGCGAACGTCGCTCTCGCCCTCGCGAAGGGCGGCGTCTGGTGGTCTGCGGGGAGCCTCGCCGTCGGCTCCGAGGCGGTCAACAGCGTGGCGGACGCCCTGTACAGCCTCGTCGTCCTTGGCGGCCTCTACCTCACGACCCGCCCCGCGGACTTCGAGCACCCGCACGGCCACGAGCGCATCGAGCCGTTCGTCGCCCTCTTCGTCGCCGTCGGCGTGTTCGCCGCCGGCGTGGGCGTCCTCTACAACGCGACGATCACGGTGCTCACCGGATCGGACGGCGGCTCGGCGGGAATCGCCGGTGTCGCGGTGCTCGTCGTGTCGGCGGGCGTCAAATACGGTCTCTATCGGTACTGCCGACGGGTCGGCGACGCCCACGACTCGCCGGCGCTCGTTGCCGCCGCGCTCGACAACCGCAACGACATCCTCACGGCGGGTGCGGCGCTCGTCGGCGTCGTCGGTGCGGCCGCAGGCTACCCGCTCCTCGACCCGCTCGCCGCGGGCGTCGTCTCCTTCGGTATCCTCTACACGGGCTACGAGATCGTCCGCGACAACGTCAACTATCTCGTTGGAGCCGCGCCCCCCGAGGCCCTCCGCCGCGAGATCCTCGAACGCGCACTCACCCACGATCGGGTGCGGGGCGCACACGACGTTGTCGCCCACTACGTCGGCCCGGAGGTGGACGTTAGCCTCCACATCGAGGTGGAGGGCGACCTCACCCTCTTCGAGGCCCACGAGATCGAGTCGGCGGTCGTCCAGGACATCCGCGCGATGCCCGAGGTCGACGACGTCTTCGTCCACGTCGACCCGAAGGAGATGGGTGAGTGGAAGGAGGACCGCGACACCGAGCGACTGCTCGGAAACCGCGGCCCGCGCTAGCACGGAACGAAACCGCGCTTAAACCGGCTCGCCGAACGCGTACATCGTCTGGTGGCCGGTCACTTCCACCGTCGCGAAGTCGCCCGGCTCGAGGCCGTACTCGGGGGCGTTCTGCACGATGATCTGCCGATAGGCCGAGTCGTAACATTTCACGGAGTCGCCGGTGCCCTGCTCGGTGACGAGCACGTCGCGCTCGTCGCCGACCATCGACTCGTAGGCCTCGGCGACGATCTCGCGTTTCGCCGCGCTCATCTCCTTCGACCGCTCCTTCTTCAACGTCCCGCCGAGCCCCTTCAAGTCCGCGGCGTCGGTGCCGGGGCGCTTCGAGAAGCGCGTGACGTTGATCTTCTCGGGGCGCGTCTCGCGCAGGAGCGCCATCGACATCTCGTGGTCCGCGTCGTCCTCGGTCGGATAGCCGACGATGAAGTCCGTGGCGAGCGTCCACTCATCGAGGTAGTCGTCGAACGTCTCGACGATCTCGACGTACTGCTCGACGCGGTGTTGCCGGCGCATGTGTTCGAGTACCTCGTCGCTGCCGGATTGGACGGGCGCGTGCAGGAAGTTGTAGAGCTCGTCGTGTGCGGCGAACACTTCTGCCAACCCCTCGCGGATGCCGTGGACGCCGCCGGGGTTCGCCATCCCCACGCGGACGCGGAAGTCGCCCTCGATCTCCGTGCAGATGCGCTCTAAAAGCTCGGGAAGCTTTCTCTCTCCCGTATCCCAGCCGTAGACGCCGGTGTCCTGGCCGGTGATGCGAATCTCCTTTGCGCCGGCGTGGACGAGCGCGCGGGCCTTCTCGACGTTCTCCTCGACGGGCGGTGAGTCCACGCGCCCCGTCGCGTGCTTCGTGATGCAGTACGAGCAGTTCGACATACAGCCCCGCGCGATGGGGAGGATGCCGATGACGCCGTCCAGGATCGGCTCGGCGTCGGGCGTCGGCGTCGGACATTCGCCGTTCGTGATCGCCTCCGGCACCTCGTCCCAGTGGAGCACCTCGGCGTCGACGTCGCCGAACTCGCCGCCCTGTGCGAGCGCCATACAGCCGGTCACGTAGAGGTCCGCGGTCTCGTCCGCGAGCTCCTCGGCCCGACGGAGCATGTTGCGCTCCGTTTTCTCCACGACCGTACAGGTGTTGAGGATGGCAACGTCCGCCGCCCCGGCCCCCTCGACTTTCCGGTGGCCGGCGTCGCGGAGCCGTCGCTCGATCTCGCGGCTCTCGCCGCGGTTCGACGTGCACCCGTAGGTCTCGATGTGATACCGGGCCATCTCGTCGAGTATTGGCGAGGGACGGCCAAAAGCCCCGCGCTTCGCCCGCCGAGGCCGAGCGCGGTACCCCGGTGCTCGGTAGGTCCGTCGTCCGCCCCGCCTCGGCGTCGCGACGCCGGCCCACTGAACCCCCGATGGGAACACTTTCACACCCGGCACCCCCGCGTATCGGGTATGGTGCTCCCGTCCGGCTTCACGGTGCCGCCGCTGCCCGCACTCGCCGTCCTGCTCGCGGGCGTCGCCGCCGTCGCGTTCGCCCTCGCCCGCGTGCGCCCGCCATTCACCGACCGGACGGTCCTCGCGTTCGCGCCCTGGATGGCCCTCGGCTCCGCCGCGTACGTCTGTCATCAACTCGCTCTCCTCCCGTCGATCGCGATGCCGTTCGCGTCCGCGCCCGCGGTCTACGGCTCGACGTTCGTCGTCGCGGTCGCGGTCTGGCTCGGCGCGCGCCGGACGGCCGCGCCGAAGCGCGTGCTCGCCGGAATCGGTCTCCTCGCGCTCTCCGCCCCCGTCGCGCTCGCCCTCCACTACGGGATGAGCGAGGGCACTCTCAGCCCGCTGTGGCCCCTTCTTGCGCTCCTCGTGGCGTGCATCCTCGGTGTCGTCTGCTGGATCGGCCTCCGCCGCGTCCGCACCGCGGACGCGCGCGTCGTTGACGGCGCGGGCGCGCTCGTGATCTTCGGGCACGCGCTCGACGCCGCGACGACCGCCGTCGGCGTCGACGTCCTTGGCTTCGGCGAGCAGACGCCGCTCTCTCGCCTCATCATGGAGTTCGCTGCCGGCCTCCCCACGGCCCCGGTCCTCGGCGTCGGCTGGCTGTTCGTCGTCGTCAAACTCGTCGTCGCCGTCGCCGTCGTCCTCCTCCTCGCAGACTATGTCCGCGAGGCTCCCACGGAGGGATTCCTCCTCCTCGCGCTCGTCGCCGCGGTCGGCCTCGGACCCGGCGCGCACAACCTCTTGTTGTTCGCCGTGGCCGCGGCCTGAGTGCGGTCCGCACGCTTTTTGCCGTCCTCGCGCGACGGTTCTCGTATGGCCAAACAGCCCCATCTGCTCGTCGAGGACGGCGACGTGAACGAGATCGCGCTCGTCCCCGGCGACCCCGGTCGCGTCCAGCGGATCGCCGACCACTGCGACGACCCGGTCGAGGTGTCGTCGAATCGCGAATACACGGTCGTCAACGCCACCTACGAGGGCGTCGACCTCACGATCTGCTCCACGGGGATCGGTGGGCCGAGCGCCGCCATCGCCGTCGAGGAACTCGCGAACGTCGGCGTCGAGACCTTCCTCCGCGTCGGCACCACCGGCGCGCTCCAAGCCGACATCGAGATCGGCGACATGATCGTTGCGACCGGCGCGGCGAAGGAAGAAGGCACCACGAAGCGCTACGAGTCCGCCGAGATCCCCGCCGTCCCCGACTACGAAGCGCTCTCCGCGCTCGTCGACGCCGCCGAAGCGCGCGGTGAAGACATTCACGTCGGCCCGATCGTCAGCGACGACGCCTTCTACAACGAGACCGAGGAGTACGTCGACGCGTGGAACGACGCCGGCCTGCTCGCCGTCGAGATGGAGGCCGCGACGCTCTTCGCGATCGCGCGCCGCCGCGGCCTGCGCGCCGGGGCGATCTGCACCGCCGACGGCAACCTGATCGAGGGCACCCAGAAGGGGGCCGACGGCGAGGATGAACTCCCGGCGAAGGCGAAGAACAACGTCGCGCGGGCCATCCGCCTCACGCTCGACGCCGCGACCGAACTCGCCTGACGGCGGCAACCGTCGCACTGCATAGCGGGCGGTGGGCGACGGGTGACGACGGGCGGCGGGCAACGGGTGACGGGTGGTGAGTGATGGGTGACGACGGGCGCTGTATCAATCATCCGTAGACGAAAGATCGAAACCGATCGGCTCCGTCCGCACGCCATATGTTCGAGTCGTTGCGGCGACGCGTTCGGGACGCCCGTCGCCGCGCCAGCGCGCTCGAACGCCGCCGCTCGAGCGAGGCGCGCCACTGGCTCGCGGAGACGAGCAACCTCACGCACGCCTCCGTGCTCGTCTTCGTCCCGCTGCTCATCGGCTTCGTCACGCTGCTCTCGAACGAACTCCAGCTCGTCTCCTTTCTCCTCTTCCCCCCGCTGGCTTCCGGGACGTACACGCTGTTCGCCCACCCCGAGGGGACGTACGCGAACCCGTGGAAGTTCGTCGGCGGGCTGAGCCTCGGGGCCTTCTGCGGCTGGGTCGCCATCGAGTTCACCGCGCTGTTCACCGCGCCCGCCGCGGGTGGCGGCGTCCTCTGGGAGGTCCACGCGTGGGCGGCCGCGCTCGCCATCTTCCTCACCGGTGTCCTCACATGGTATCTCGACCTCGAGGAGCCGAGCGCGTTTTCGACGGCGCTCCTCGTGCTCCTCACCGATCCCGGACGGTTCATCGACGTCGCCGGGATCGCGGTCTCGACCTCCGTCGTCTACGTCGTCACCGTCGCGCTCTCGACGAGCATCATCGCCGCCGTCTTCGTCGTGTGGCGCAGCGAGCTTTACGAGCGCCGCGCGCGGTACCTCTACTCGACGACGCAGGCCGACGATCACGTCCTCGTGCCGGTGCGCGACGATGTCGGCGCTCCCACCGCGATGTTCGGCGCGCGCCTCGCTGCCGCGCACGACGCCGGCAAGGTCGTCCTCCTTGATGTCGTGGACGACGAGGCTATCGCCGCCGCCGAACGCCGCCTCCTCGACGAACGCGACGATGTCGACCTCGGCACCGAGAACCCCGACGTCGGAGACGACGCGGACGTCCGTGCACTCGCGGAACGCAACGCCGCTGACGACGCCGCCGCCGAACTGGAGCGCCGCGCCGCCCGCATCGAGACCCGCGTCGGCGTCCCCTGCGAGGTCGTCGTCTCCGTCGAACCCGACCTCTCCGCCTCCACGCTCCTCGACGTCGCGCGCGACACGAACTGCGACCTCGTCGCGACACCGCTCGAACGCGAGACTGACGGGACGCCGACCCGATTCGTCCGCGACCTCTTCCGCAGCGATATCGACACCATCGCCTTCGACGCCACGGGCGAGCGGACGAACTGGAAGCGCGTGATGGTCCCCGTCCGCACCGCCGGCCCGCTCGCGCACGCCATGGTCGACTACGCCGAGCGCCTCGCCGGCCGCGCCGGCACCGTCAGCGTCTGCACCTGCATCGGCGACGAGCGCTCGCGGCGCGACGCCGAATCCACGCTCGCCGACCTCACCGAGACGGCGGACGCGCGCTGTGAAACCCGCGTTTCGCGCGCCACGCTCGGCGAGTTCGTCTCGCGCAACGACTCCCACTACGACCTCGTGATCCTCGGCGCACCGACCCGCGGGACGCGCTTTAGCACCCCTGAAGCCTTCGAGTACGCTCGCGAGATCGAGACGGACGTCGCCGTCGTCCACACCCGGTAGCCGGGAGCGTCCGGATCACTGGCTCGTAACGGCTGCGGGGTCCCCGAACTGACGTCCGCTCGCTATCGATGTTGTCTCCTCGATCACTCGCCCATCTCGGACGGGTCCCCGCTCGCCGTCTCGCCGTCCGTGACCTGTTTGGCCGTCGCCTCCGCGCTCTCGTCGCCGAGCGCGGACTGCACGAGGAGCCGCCCGCCGATGACCGCGGGGCTGATGACGGTGTCCGCGCCCGCAGCGCGGAGTTTCTCCTCGTTCTCGCGCTCGCTCGCCGCGGCGACGATTCGGATATCGGGTTGGAGTTGACGCGCCGTGAGAATGGCGAGGGCGTCCTGCCCGTCGTCGTTCGTCGCGGCGACGAGCGCGTCCGCGCGGTCGATCCCGGCGTGGTCGAGCGACGCGGCGTCCGAGGGGTCCTCGGTGAGGACGTTGAAGCCGCGCTCGCGGAGCGCCGACGCAGTGGTGGGTTCCTTCACGACGACGACGAACTCGTGATCGTCGCCAAGTTCGTCGAGGATCGATTCGGTCAGTTCGCCGTAGCCGGCGACGATGACGTGGTGTTCGAGGGATTCGAGTTGTGATTGTGTCATGCGTCCGAGTGCGGAGGCGAAGCGCGCCTCGATGGCGGGGCCGAGGAGGGTGCTGAGCGCGATACCGAAGCCGGCGACGCCGAGGACGAGGACGGAGAGCGAGAACAGCGTCGCCATCTCCGTCTTCGGCGTGATGTCGCCGTAGCCGACGGTGCTGGCCGTGACGAGCGTGTAGTAGAAGGCGTCGAGCAGCGAGGAGACACCGGGGAACCCCTCGCGCAGCGCGTACGTCCCGACGGTGCCGTACGCGAGGACGCCGCCGAGCGCCAGCGCGGCGGTGATCTGGCCCGTCGACAGCGAGAGCGACCGGTCGAACCGCGAGCGCGTCAGGAGCACGGTCGGGAGCGAGAGCACGGAGAGCAGGACGAGCGGGACCGAGTAGACAGACACCTGCACGAGCCCCTGCGCCGCCGTCACCGGGAGGAGAACCACGGTGGACCACCAGGCCGCGCGCAGGCCCCGCCGCATCCCGAGCGCCGAGACGACCATCAAGAAGCCCGTGAGCGCCCCCGTGAACCCCGCGACCTGCTGGACCGGCCCCGGAACGAACGGGCCGAACTGCGGGCTGAGGATGTTCACGACGCCCGTCACAACCGAGAGGACGGCGACGAGCGACGTCAGCAGAATGGCGGCGCGCGACGACAGCAGCCGCCGGTTCGTGCGGGCCATGTGTGGGCGGGGGGCGCGGGCAGTATAAACGTAGCGAGGTCGGACACACGCCGCCGCCTCGCGGTCGCGGCGATACCGATTTACCGATCCCACCCCACCGTCAGCCTATGCCGTTCGGCCTCTCCACGGCGTCGTTCCCGATGCAGGTCCTCCTCGGGGTCTATCTCGGCCTCCTCACGGGCGTCATCCCCGCGCTCGTCTGCTTCGGGTTTGGCTTCGCCTTCAAGCACGTCACCGGGCTCACGATTCCCGCGCTCGGTGTCGTCGTCCTCGGAATCGCCATCGCCGGCATCAACGGCGGGCTGATGGCGTTCAACGACGTGACTGTCGTCCAGTCCATCAACAGCGTCGCGCTCGTTACCGCGCTCGTCGTCGTCCTGATGGGGTGTTTCTACGCACACGCGAAGGGCGACGCGCTCGGCGCGAGCCTCCCGAAACACTTCTCCTTCAAGCGCCTGCGCGAGCGCACCCTCGCGAAGGACGTCGTCGACCTTGTCGGGGGCATCGGACAGGTCCGCGTTCCAATCGTCGGGACTGTCGGCGACATGGAGGGGTATCCGCCGCTCCCCGAATCCCTCCGCACCGAGATCACCGCGGTCAACTGGACGTTCCCCGCCGACCTCCCGCTCGCCGAACTCGAACGCCGCTTCGAGGAGCGCCTCCACGCGGAGTTCGACGTCGCGGACGCCGACGTCCGCATCGACGAGCGCGCCCGTGCGACCGTCGTCGTCGCACCACCGCTCTCCGGCGTCTCCAAGCGCGTCCCTCGCGGCGAGCGCGCTGTCTCCGTCAGTGCGCTCGTTCCAACCGGCGTCGCGCGCGGTGATGCTGTCTCCCTCCACACCGACGCGGGTGACTGCACCGGGACCGTCGTCGCCGCCAAGAGCGGCGAACCGACCGGCGAGGCCGAGAACGGGGATGCACCGGCGACACCCGCCGCGACCGACGGCGGGACCGACACCGGGACGCCCGCACGCACCGCCGCACCGGTCACCACCGGCGGCGACGGCCGGATCACCGTCGCGACCGATCGCGCGAGCGCGGAGACGCTCGTCGCCGCGAGCGAGGGAGCTGTCGTCGTTACGGCCCGCGGGACGCGCCGAGAGTTCGAACTGCTCTCCCTCCTCCGACGTACCGGCAACCGTGTGCGGCGGCTCACCGTCCGTGCCGGTGGCCCGCTCGACCGGACGACGCTCGGCGAGGCCGACGTCCGGGATACCTACGGCGTCGCCGTCATCGCGCTCCGTCACGACGGCTCGTGGACGGTCGCACCGCGCGGCGACACGGCCGTCTCGGGCGGCGACGACTGCTTCGTCGTCGGGTCGCGCGAGAAGCTGAACGCCTTCGCGGAGGCGGTCGCGTGATGGTCGTTTCCATGCCCGCGCTCGCGGCCGTCGCTGAATCCACGCTCACGCCCGCGGTCGCGTTGCCCCTGCAGTCCGGGGCCGTCGACTACGTCGGCGTGTTGACCCGCGGGGCGATCCGGATCGCCGGGCTCGGCGTCTTCTCCTTCCTCGTCGCACTCTGCGTGAGCGCCCTCTACCGGTGGTACTTCCGACAGGCCGTGAGCGCCGCCCTCGGAACGTTCGCCGGTGTCGCCGGCGTCGCGCTCTACTTGAACACGAAGACGGCGTTCGCGTCCGTCGTCGCCAACCAGGCGGCGGTGTTCGACCCTGGCGAGATCGTGTTCAACCTCGCGGCGTTCGCGGTCGCAGTCGCGCTCGGTGCGCCGGGCGCGCGCGGAGGTGACCGCCTCGCCGTCGAGGCCTTCGCGTTCCTCGGCACCCGCGAGGTCGACGGCGAAGTCGGCCAACTCGTCAAGGTTGTCGGGCGCGTCGTCGCCGTCGAGATCCCGGACGAGATCGACGACGTCGACGGCTACGACCCCGTCGCGGAGGAGACGAAGGAGAAGATGGCGAACAAGACGCTGCTCTTCCCGCGCGGGCTCACCGTCGCGGACCTCGAAGCGCGCGTCGCCGCCCGCCTCCGCGAGGACTACGACGTCGGCTACGTCGATATTGACCTCGACGCGAACGGTACGGTGAAATATTTCGCCGTCGGCACCCGCCTCGCCGGTATCGGGCCGACGCTCGGACCGGGAATGGGTGCCGTCGCCGTCCGCGCCGACCCGCCGAACGACGCCGGGCCGGGCGACGTCGTGCAGGTATGGCGGACCGATCCGACGCCCGAGCGCGTCGCAACCGGCGAACTCCGTGGCGTCGCCGACGACGTCGCCACGCTCGCGCTCGACGCCGCGGACGCCGAGCGGATCGCCGGCGGCGACTATCGACTGCTCACGCTCCCGAACGACCCGAGCGCCGACCGGCAGTTCGCCTCCGTCCTCCGCGGTGCCGACGAGACCATGGCGACCGTCACCGTCCGCGAGGGGAGCGCGCTCGCGGACGGCACAGTCGGTGACATCAAGACGATCGTCGCCGCCGTTCGCCCGGCGGACGGGTCGATCGATCCAATCCCGTCGCGTGCTCGCCCGCTCGCCGTCGGCGACGTCCTCTACCTCGTCGCCCGCCCCGAGACCGTCCGCGAGGTTGAGGCGGCCGCCAGCGCGACCGCCGAACGTGGCGGCGAGGGCGACGCCTGACGACAGCCTGATACCGCGCGCGCCCGCAGTGCGCGTATGGAGTGGAAGCTGTTCGCGGACCTCGCGGAGGTCGCCGACGACGACCACATCGCGGTGTCCGTTTCCGCGGATGCGACGGTCGCTGACGCCCTCGACGCCCTCCTCGCCGACCGGCCGGCGCTGCGCGAGCGCGTCCTCGACGACGACGGGACGCTCTACGACCACGTCAACCTCCTCCGCAACGGCCGGGACGCGTCGCTCGCCGACGACGCCGCGCCCGACGACGAACTCGCGCTCTTCCCGCCCGTCAGCGGCGGCTAGACGCTACGCGTCACCCGTAGTGTTCGCCGACGATGCCGTGCAGCGTGCGCACGGCGACGTCCACGCTCCCGTCGAACGCTACGAACACCCCCGCGTCGTCCGAGCGCGGCCAGAAGTGCGCGACCGTCCCGTCCGCGAAGAGCCTGAGTTTTCCCTCGACGTCGCCGAGGTCGTCGAACAGCGTCTCCTGAAACCCCCGATTGATGTCGCCGAGTACGACGTCCTCGTAGATCGCGTCGAGATCCGGATCGTCGTACGCCGCCGTGACGGCCGCGTCCCGATAGTGGACGGTGTATCCCTCCCGGTCGTAGGTCGCCACCGCCCGAAGCCCATCACCGTACGCCTCCCGGAGGCGTTCGACGAGCGCCGTCGTCGGCTCGCGTTCGCTCATGCGCGACCGGTACGCGGAACGCACGGATGGCGCTTGTGCCCGTGGCGACGGCGTCGCGCACACCCGAACGGTTTTGCGCGTGCCGTCTCGAAACCGGGTGTGGTCACCCCGTACCCGCTCGTCTCCGGGCCGGCCGCCCTCGCCTTCTGGACCGTCTACGCCGTCGCGTTCGGCCCCGATCTCGTGCGGACGCTCCGCGAGGACGACCCGGATCCCGACGCCGTCCGGGACGCGGGCTCGAAGTACGTCATCGCCGCCTGCAACGCCGGGAGCTACGGGCTCGCCGTCCTCCTCGCCGTCGGCGTCCCCGCGGCGACGATCCGGCCCGCCCGTACCGCCGTCTTCGTCTGCGGCCTCGGCGTGACGCTCGTCGGCGCGGCGCTCCGGTGGTACGCGATCCGGGCGCTCGCCGACGCCTTCCACGGCACCGTGCACGTCGAACGCGACCAGTCGGTCGTCGAAGTCGGCCCCTACCGGTGGGTTCGTCACCCCTCCTACACGGGCGGGATATTGATGTTTCTCGGCATCGCGCTCGCACTCACGAACTGGCTGAGCCTCCTCGCCGTCTGCGTGGGCGTCGCCGTCGGCTACGGCTACCGGATTCGAATCGAAGAACGCGCGCTGCGTGCGACGCTCGGCGACGCGTACGCGGCGTACGCGGAACGAACGTCGTACCGCCTCGTGCCATACGTCTACTGAGTACCCCTACCGCGCCGGCTCGGGCACCGAGCGCTCGCTCAGCTCGCCCGCGAGCGGCGTCCGCATCGCCTCCGCGGGGGAGTCGGTGTTGGCGAGCGCCCACATCAGCTTCGTCTTCGCCGTCCCCGGCAGGAGGTCCTCGCCCTCGATGACGCCCGCGTCGAGCAGGTCGCGCCCGGTGTCGTACACCCGATCGCAGACCCGGCCGCCGAGACACTGCGAGGTCATCACGACCGTCGTCCCGGCGGCCGTGAGGTCGTCGATCACGTCCACGAGGTCCGAATTCACATGACCGAGGCCCGTCCCCTCGATGACGACGCCGGCACGGCCCTCCAACATTTCGAGGAACGACGGATCCATGCCGGGCGTGAACGTCACGAGCTCGACGTCCGGTTCGAGCGCCGGTTCGAGCGCGAGGTTCGCCTCGCCGCGCGCCGCGAGGTCAGCCGCCTCGTCGTAGCTGACCGTCTCGTCGTCGTAGTCGACGTGGCCGATCGGCGACCCGCCGACGGTCTCGAAGGCGTCGCGCCGGGACGTGTGGGCCTTCCGGACGCGCGTCCCGCGGTGGAGCGCACACCGGTCGTCGGACTGGCTTGCGTGCATGCAGACCATCACCTCGGCGATGTCCGACTTCGCGGCCTCGACCGCGCAGACAGCGTTCATCACGTTGTCCGAGGAGGGCCGGTCCGCCGACCGCTGGCTACCCGTGAAGACGACCGGGACTGGCGTGTCGAGCATGAAGGAGAGGACGGAGGCCGAATACTGCATCGTGTCCGTCCCATGCATCACGACGACGCCGTCCGCGCCGTTCGCGATCTCCTCGCGGACGGCTTCGGCGAGTTCGCGCCAGATCGAGGGGTCCATGTTCTCGGAGAGAATGTTCGCGACGACTCGTCCACGATAGTTCGCGCGCCCCGCGAGGTCCGGGACGGCGCGGAGGACGTCCTCGGCGTCGAACTGCGCTGTCACCGCGCCCGTGCGGTAGTCGACCGTGGAGGCGATCGTCCCGCCGGTGCTGATGAGCGCGATCGTGGGTAGGTCCTCGTCGAAGGCGACCTCGGACGCCTCACCCTCGTTCTCGCCGGCGTTCCCGTCGATGGCGTAGACGTCCGATTCGAGTACCTCGACGTCGGCGTCTTCGCGCTCGATGCCGACGTTGTAGCCGCTCTCCAACTTCACGACGAGGTGCTCCGGCGTCGAGGAGGGCAGGAGCACGCCCTCGTTCACCTGTCCGTCGCGCTCGACGCGGACGCGGTCCCCTGAGTGCATGGGGGAGAATCGCGCGCCGTCGACCTTGAAACCATCCGTTCGACGGCGGACGAACGAAGCGCACCGAGCGTCGACCAGCGCGGCCTGTGGCTCCACCATCGATGCCGTCGGGGCAAGAACCATACGCCCCGCCCACGCACGGACGCGTATGTCTCGCGACGACGCGTTCGGGGAGGTGGGAGCGGGCGCGGACCGAACCGGCGGCGCGAGCGACCGGGCCGGCGGCCTTCGCGCGCGTGTCGGGCGGCTCTTTTCGCCCCGTGTCTTCTTGCTCGCGCTCGTCGTCGCCGCTGTGGGCCTGTTCGTCGGTGGCCGCGTCCCGTTCGTCGGGTCGCTGACGCGCTTCGTCGGTCTCGCCGTTGCCACGTTCGCGCTCGGCGTCGTCGTTGCTCGTCGATCCTACGTCGAAGTCGCACTCGCCGCAGCGCTCGCATCGGTCTGCACCGTTCTTCTCGGCCTACTCACGTCGGCGTTCCTCCCGATCACCGTCGACTTCCTCGCGCGTTCCGGCGCAGCGCTCGCGCTCGGCGTCGGTGTGTTCGGTGCACTCGTCGGAACGGCCGGCTACTACTTCGGGCGCGACCTGCGCGACGGGGTCACGCGGAGCCTGTGACGCTCCAGCCACCCTCGTCGTCGGGTTCGAGGATGCCCCGATCGTGGAGGTCGTTGAGCGCGTGCTCGACGACGTCGGCGGGCGCGTCGACGCGCCGTGAGAGCGTCTCGATGCCATCCGCGCCGTCCGCGACGGCCGCGACGACCTCCGCGTAGAGACCCTCGTGGTCGTCGGCCTCGATCGTCTCCGCGAGGTCGTCCCGGACGTCCGCGAGGCGGCCCTGGACCCAGCGCTGTGCGAGCGAGAGCTCGCGCTCCAAGTTCTCCAATTCCGCGAGGTCGTCGGCGAGCGACGCGACGGCCGCCTCCGGGTCGCCATCGCCGTCCACGTCGGCATCGACGTCGGTGTTGCCGGCTGTCACGCCGTCGATTGAGAGGTGGTGACACCGCGTCAGATCGAGGTCGCGGCTCGCCGGGTAGGCCGATTTCGCGCCGAAGCCGTGGCGCGAGACGGTGACTTCGAGCCGGAGGTTCCGCGCGATGTTGAAATATTTGCGGCGTTTCTCGTCCGTCCGGCTCTCGACGAGCCCCGCCTCCTCGAGGCGACGGAGGTGGTCGATGACGGCTTTCGGGGAGACCCCGAGGTATTCGCTGATCTCGGTGACGTAGCAGGGCTTGCGCGCGAGTAAGCGCAGGATGCGACGCCTGTTCTCGTTGCCGAGGAGGTCTAATAGTGCCCCGGAGTCCATGCGACGCTCATAGTTGTCGCCACGCGCTCAAAAGGGTAGCGCAGTGGGCCGTCTCGCCGATGGCTTTTTCAGCTATCGTGAGAGAGTATAACACACATGTTCGAGGTGTTCTCGACCGGCTACTACCTCGGACGGCTCTACGTCGAACCGTCCGACGACGGCACGGCCGCGCTCCAGCGCCGCCAACACGAACGCGTCAACGAGCAGGTGTACGCGGGCGAGGGGCTCGCGCGCACCGACTATCCGCTCGTCATGAAGGTCGGTACCCGACACTATCGCGTCGAGGGCGACGCGGACGTCCCCGCGGACACCCTCGTCGTCCCGCGCGAGACGCTCGAGGACGCCGGCGTCGACAATCCGCCCGCGCTCGCCGAGGTGCTGCTCGCCCGTCCCGACCACGCCCGGCGGCTCTTCGAGGTCGGTGCGGTGTAACCCAGGCCGGAACCCATAAGCGCCGTCCGTCCCCGGTTCGGAGCATGCTGGATCGACTCCTCGGTCGGGCCTCCCTGAAGGAGCGGATCGCCGAACTGGAGGACGAGACCGACTCCCTCCGGGCGCAACTGGACGCGGAGAACGAGCGCCGCCGCGAGGCCGTCGCCGCGCGCAACGAGGCCGAGGAGACGATCAACCGACTGGAGGACCGCATTACCGAACTGGAGGACCGCGTCGAGCGTGCCGAATCCGGCAACGGCGCGAGCGCCGACTACCGCGCGGGCGAGGCACTCCGCGGCGCGCGCCTCGACGACGTGCTCGGCCGGCTCGCGGGCATCGAAACCGACCCCGAAGGCGCGCTCACTGCGATGGTGCCCGACGAACACGACATTCCCAAGCCGGTGAGTGACGTCCTCGGCGAGCGCGCCCCACTCGTCGAACGCGCTGCACCCTGCATCGTTTGTGTCGACGACGCCTCGCTCGTCGCCGCGACGCTCGCCCCGCCGCTCGCCCCCGACGCCTTCTGCGAGTGGGGCGACGCTTTCCGCCTCGACCGGTCGTGGTTCGTTCCCACGGGTCGGTACGCCCTCGCGCTCGTCCGCGCCGACCTGTTCGCCGTCGGGGTCTACGACGCGACCGGCGACGCCGTCGAACGCGTCCACGCCGAGGGCTTCGAGAGCGACGTGAAGGCCAAACACTCGAAGGGCGGCTTCTCCCAGTCGCGCTTCGAGCGCCGCCGCGAGAGCCAGATCGACGAGCACCTCGACGACGCCCGGGACGCCCTCGCCGCCCTCGACGACGAATACGGCTACGACGCCTGCTACGTCACCGGCCAGACGACGCTCCTCGGGGAGTTCGACGCCGACGCCCGCGCGCCCTCGGACGCGAGCGGCGACCCCCGTGAGGCCCTCGGTGCCGCCGCGCGGGACTTCTGGAGCGTCCCCTATCACTCCCTGTAACCCCGTCTGGTAACCGTTAAATCGTTCTCCTACCACCGATACCGTATGCGTATCGCCATTCTCGCGCACGAGAAGTTCCCGGACGGTGCGAAGACGGCGACCGGCGTCCTCCGCTACGGGACGCACGACGTCGTCGCCGTGCTCGACCGCGACCGCGACGGCGAGCGCGTCGCCGACTGCGACGCCTCCCTCCCGGACGCGCCCATCGTCGCGTCGCTCAGCGAACTCAACGAACCGCTCGACGCCCTCCTCATCGGCATCTCGCCCATCGGCGGCGGCTTCGACGAGTCGTGGCGACCCGACGTCCGCGCCGCCCTCGAACGCGGCTGCGACGTCATCTCCGGGCTCCACTACTTCCTCGAAGACGACAGCGAGTTCCGCACCCTCGCCGAGGAACACGGCTGCGAGCTCTGGGACGTCCGCCGGCCGCCGACCGACCTCGGCGTCGCGGACGGCGTCGCCGACAGCGTCGACGCGACCGTGATCGCCACCGTCGGGACCGACTGCAGCGTCGGGAAGATGACGACGACGTTCGAGCTCGTCGCGGCCGCCCGCGAGCGCGGCGTCGACGCTGCCGTGGTCCCCACGGGCCAGACCGGCATCATGGCCGAGGGGTGGGGCTACCCCATCGACCGCGTCGTCTCCGACTTCGCCGCCGGTGCGGTCGAGGAGTTGATTCTGGAGCGCGGCAACGACCACGACTACCTCTTCGTCGAGGGGCAGGCGAGCATCGCCCACCCCGCCTACTCGGGCGTCTCGACGGCCATCCTCCACGGCTCGATGGCGGACGAACTCGTGCTCTGCCACGCGACCGACCGCGAGCGCTTCCACGGCTTCAGTCAGGCCCTCCCCACCATCTCGGACTTCGTCGCCCTCCACGAGTCGCTGGCCGCGCCCGTCGGCGGGAGCGAGGTCGTCGCCGGCGCGCTGAACACCCGCACCGTCGACGACGACGCCGCCGCCGACGCGGCCGTCGAGGAGTACGCCGACGCGCTCGGTCTGCCCGCCGCCGACCCGATCCGGCAGGGGCCCGACGCCATCCTCGACGCGGTACTGTGAGCCTCGACACCGAGTTCGAGCGCCTCTCCCTCCCGCTCGAACACGAGTTCGGTATCTCGCGGGGCTCCTCGGCGACCGCCGAGAACGTCGTCGTCCGCGTCACCGACGACGACGGCACGACGGGCATCGGCGCGGCCTCGCCCTCGGCGCACTACGGCGAGACGGTCGCGACGGTCGAGGCTGTCCTCCCCGATCTGCTCGCCGCCGTTGAGCGCATCGGCGATCCGGCCAACCACCAGCGTATCGCGGCAGCGATGGACGAGGTTGTCCGCGCCAACCCGGCCGCGCGTGCCGCCGTCGATATCGCCTGCTGTGACCTCGCTGCGACACGCGCCGGGCTCCCGCTCTTTCGCTACTGGGGGCTCGACCCCGCGAGCGCGCCCGAGACGTCGTTCACGATCGGCCTCGACAACATCGACCGGATGCGCGCGAAGACCCGGGAGGCAATCGATGCGGGCTACGGGACCCTGAAGGTGAAACTCGGAACGTCGCGCGACCGCGAGATCGTCGCGGCGGTCCGCGAGGCCGCGCCGGACGCGACGCTCCGCGTGGACGCGAACGAAGCGTGGACGCCCCGTGAGGCCGTCACGAACACCGAGTGGCTCGCCGACTTCGATGTCGAGTTCGTCGAGCAGCCGGTCCCCGCGGCGAACCCGGACGGGATGCGCTTCGTCCGCGAGTACGGCGCGCTCCCGGTCGCCGCCGACGAGTCGTGCGTGACGCTCGCCGACGTGTCCGAGGTGGCCGAGATCGCGGACATCGCGAACGTGAAGCTGATGAAGTGTGGCGGGCCGAGCGAGGCCCGGAAGCTGATCCATGCCGCCCGCGCGGGCGGGCTGGACGTGATGCTCGGCTGTATGGTGTCGACGAACGCCGCCATCGCGGCCGCCGCGCACCTCGCGCCGCTCGTCGACTACGCGGACCTCGACGGGTCGCTTCTCCTCACCGAGGACCCGTACACCGGAGTCCCGATGCCCAAGGGCGAGATCGACCTCGACGCCATCGAGCGGTCAGGGACGGGCGTGCGACTGGCCGAGTGAGCGTGCTGCTGGCCGCGTGTGGCACCTGTGGCGAACGGGTGGCGCGCACCGTCCCCGCCGGCGACCGCGCCACCGTTTCGCGGTGGCCGCCGACGGGCGGCAGGGTCAGGTCATGCGTCCGGGTGGGTGCGCTATCCCGTTTCAACCCGCCGTCGGGGTGCTCTCGCTTCGAGGATGCCGCCGGACGGACACGCTTATGTGGGGCGTTGGCCGTATCACGGCCCATGAGCGAGATCACGGTCACGCTCCCCGACGGCTCCGAACTCGACGCGGAGGCCGGGGAGACGGTCGAGGACGTCGCGTATCGCATCGGCGAGGGCCTCGGCCGCGACACGGTTGCCGGCGTCGTCGACGGGGAACTCGTCTCGAAGGACGACCCCCTCACCGAGGACTGCCGAATCGAGATCGTGACGGACTCCTCCGAGGAGTATCTCGACGTCCTCCGTCACACTGCCGCACACGTCTTCGCACAGGCGCTCCAACGGCTCTACCCCGAGGTCAGTCTCACTATCGGCCCGTACACGGACGAGGGGTTCTACTACGACATCCACGGTGTCGACCTCGACGAGGACGACCTCGACGAGATCCAGAGTGAAGCCGAGGCCATCATCGAGGAGGACCTCGACGTCGAGCGCGTCACGATGGACCGCGAGGACGCCCTCGAATACTACGACGACAACCCGTTCAAACGCGAGATCCTCAAGGAGGAGGCCGCGGGCGAGGACCCGGTCACCTTCTACCGACAGGGCGAGTTTCAGGACCTCTGTAAGGGCCCGCACGTCGCGTCCACGGGCGAGATCGGCGGCTTCGAGCTGCTGGAGATCTCCGCCTCCTACTGGCGCGGCGACGAGGAGAACGAGACTCTCACGCGCGTCTACGGCACGGCCTTCGAGACCCAGGAGGACCTCGACGACCACCTCGCGATGCTCGCGGCGGCCGAGGAGCGCGATCACCGCAAGCTCGCGCGCGAACTCGACCTCTTCAGCATCCCCGAGCATTCGCCGGGCTGCGTCCACTACCACCCGAACGGGATGGCGATCCGGCGCGAACTCGAGGAGTACGTTCGCGAGAAGAACGACGATCTCGGCTTCGATGAGGTTCGCACGCCCGAACTGAACAAGACGGACCTCTGGAAGCCCACCGGCCACTACGAGACGTTCACCGAGAACGGCGAGATGTTCGCGTGGGAGCAGGACGACACCGAGTACGGCCTGAAGCCGATGAACTGCGCGAACCACGCACACATCTACGACTCGGATACCCACTCCTACCGGGACCTCCCGCTTCGCTTCTCCGAGTTCGGGAACGTCTACCGCAACGAGCAGAGTGGGGAGCTCTCCGGGCTCCTCCGCGTGCGCGGGATGACGCAGGATGACGGCCACGCGTTCGTCCGCCCCGACCAGATTCAGGGCGAAATCCTCGACATCCTCCAGGCCATCGAGGAGATCTACGGCCACTTCGGGCTCGACGTCCTCTACAAACTGGAGACGCGCGGCGAGGGCGCGATGGGATCGAAGGACATCTGGAACCAGGCGACCGACGCGCTCATCGACGCCATGCGCGAGGAGGACCTCGACTACGACGTCGAGGAGGGAGAGGCGGCCTTCTACGGCCCGAAGATCGGGATCAACGCCCGCGACGCCCTCGGGCGCGAGTGGACAATCGGCACCGTGCAGGTCGACTTCAACATCCCGCGGAACCTCGATCTCACCTACGTCGGCGAGGACAACGAGGAGCACCACCCGGTGATGATCCACCGCGCCCTCCTCGGGAGCTTCGAGCGCTTCATGGGCGTGATGATCGAGCACTTCGACGGGAAGTTCCCGACGTGGCTCGCTCCCGAGCAGGTGCGCGTCCTGCCGATCAGCGACGACAACCTCGACTATGCCCGCGAGATCGAGGCTGAACTTGACGACTATCGCGTCGAGGTCGAGGATCGCTCGTGGACGATCGGGAAGAAGATCCAGCAGGCCCACGAGGACCGCGTCCCCTACATGGTCATCGTCGGCGGCGACGAGGAGGCGGAGAACGTCATCAGCGTCCGCGACCGCATGGAACGCGAGGCGAACGACGTCTCTCGCCCCGAGTTCCGCCAGCACCTCGAACGCGAGGTCGCGCAGAAACACCTCGAACCGACGTTCCTCGCCGGCAGATGAGTGGCGCGGTGAAGCCGGCGGGGGCATACCTCGTCGGTGAGCGGTGCGAGCCGGCAGGGACGCACTTCGTCGGCCGATAGCGCATCATGGACGCGGACCGATTCGGTATCGGACTCTCCGTCTCGCTGGCCTGGCTGCTCGGCCCGCTCGCACTACTCGCGTGGGCGACGACGCTCCCGTTCTTGCTCCCGAGTCTCGGGCCCTCGGCGTACGTGCTCGCGACGCGCGAGCGGTCGTGGCGCGCTGTCGCTCGGGAGGTCGCGATCGGGCAGGCGGTCGGCGTGCTGGTCGCCGCCGTCGCGGTACGCGTCTTCGTCGGGCCCCTCGCGAGCATCACGCTCCTCCCGCACACCGTCGTCGGCCTCCACCAGATCGTGGCGGTGGTGGTCGCCGTCGTCGCGGCGACGCTCGGGATGACTGTCTTCGAGGCGCGTCACGCGCCGGCCTACGCGACGGTGCTCATCTTCGCGCTCGGCATCCCCGCGCGGGCGATCGATGTCCTCGTCTTCCTCGGCGGCGTGGCGATGCTCCTCGTGCTTGACGCGCTCCGCGTGCGGGCTTAGGCTCGTGCGCGGACAGCGAGCACGGGGGCGTCCGAACTCCGGATGACGCGCTCGGTGACGCTCCCGGTGAGTACGTGTGCGAGCCCGGTCCGCCCGTGCGTCCCCATCACGACGACATCGATGTCGTGCGTTCGCGCGTAGTCCACGATGATGCGCGAGGGGGTTCCCGTCTCGACGGTGCGCTCGACGTCGAGGCCGCGTTCGCGCGCCTCCTCGGCGACCGTCTCGGTGGTCCGCTCACTCGTCGTCTGCACCGCCGCGGCGAACGCCCCGGGGTTCCCGACGGCCGTCGCGCCCTCGCCGGTCGTGACGACCGAGAGGACGTGGACGGTGGCGTCGTGCTCCGCCGCGAGGTCAAGCGCGTGGGCGACCCCGTCCGCCGCGGCGTCGCTCCCGTCAGTCGGCACGAGCACGGTGTCGTACATGGTCGTTCATGTGTTATTCGCCATCGGTTGTTAACTTTTCGCACGCACTAGCCGTCGTCGTCGACGCCCGCACGCTCGCCGTTTTTCGCCTCGGTCTCGCCCCAGTCGAGGCTCCGCGAGCGGTCCGTCTCGCGGAGGATGAACGGGCCGATGGAGAGCGTCCGCTTCGTCACCGTCACGATCCGCAGGATGTACGCGAGGAGGACCGCGAACGGCAGGAGGGAGACGGCGACGGCCGCGCTCACCACGACGATGAGCGTCTTGACGCCCAGCACCGTCCCCGGGAAGAGCGTCGGCTCCAGGTAGATGATGCCGGCGATCGCCGTCACCAGCGCCGGCAGCGACGCGTAGAGCATCGTCCGCGAGAGGTCGATGAGCGCCCACTGGAAGTAAAGCGTCTTGAAGTGTTCGCGTGCCGGCCCGAAGAGCTCCAGCGCGTCCACGAGTTCGTCGAGCGCGTCCAGCGCGCGCTCGGAAAGCGCGTCCTCGTTCTCAGCGCGGAGACGGCGAGCGGCGTAGAGCTTCCACGAGTAGTTGTAATTGAGCGCGGAGAACACGACATCGAACTCGCCGAACTGCGACCCTTCGAGGTTGTCCGCGACCGTCCCGGCGTTCTCCTCGACGCTCTCGACGAATCGCTCGACCTGTTCGGAGAGGTCGTCGTCGTCGACATCCGCGACGGACTCCCGCACGGCCTCCGCGCGGCGCTTCGTGAGCTTCACGAGCGAGCGGAGGAACGCCGACGGCTGGGCGGGGCTCACTGGCTCCTCGATGACGTCCTCGACGTCTGCGCGGAAGCGCATCGCGCCCTCCATGCGCTCGCGCTGGTCGCCCACCGGCCCCTGCTCCTGGGAGAGGACGAGCTGGCTCAGCGTCAACACGAGCGTAACGCCCGTGATTATCGAGCCGAGAAGCCCCTGAAACAGCGTTTCGAGCGGGTCCTCACTGGTGAGCAACTCCGGCGTCCCGACCGGATGGAGCTGTCCGAGGACGACCAGTGCGAGGAACACCGACGCGACGATCCCGCCCGCGACGAGCCGCCGGTCGGCGATGAGCAAGACCCAGAACTTCCGACTGCTCTCTGGCACGCGCTCGCGCATCGTGTTGCTCGGCCGGTCGTCGGTACCCGACATGTGCTGATCAACGGCGGGCGACGGGAAAAGCCCTCGTGGCCGGCGCTACGTCGACGAGTCGTCTTTCCCTGCGTCTTCCTCCTCGCGGAGCTCCTCGAGTTCGGCGTCGACGGCTGATTCGTCGATCTCCGACTCGTCGACGGCGGACTCGGCCTCGTCGACCGACGCGCTCGTTTCGCCCCCGCTCGACGCCTGCTCTCCCCCGTTCTCCGCGCGTAGCGTCTCCAGCTCCGCCTCGACCTCGCGGTTCGAACGGCCCTGCGAAAGCTCGCGGTCGATGGCGTCCTCGTCACTGAGCTGATCTTCGAAGACGCCGCGCTCCGTCAGCTCGTCCATCGCGGCCGCGCGGGCCTCCATGTCGTCCGTGCGCTCTTCGGCACGTTCGATGGCACGCCCAATGTCCGCCATCTCGTCACCGACGCCCGTCATCGCCTCCGAGACGCGGTTCTGTGCTTCGGCGGCCTCGTAGCGCGCCTTCATCGTCTCCTTTTTCGTGCGGAAGCGCTCGATGCGCTCTTGGAGCTGGCTCTTCTTCTCCTCTAAGTCCGACTGGGTGGACTCCAGGGAGGCAATCTGGTCTTCCATCTCCTCGATGCTCTCCAGCTTTGCCTGCTTTTTCTCCAGGGCGCGTCGCGCGAGGTCCTCGCGATCCTGGCGCATCGCCTCGCGCGCCTGCTCGTTGTGTTTCTCGACGTTCTCCTGGAGGCGCTCGCGCTGGACTTCGAGTCGCTTCTTCTGTGCGACGAGGTCGGCGAGCCCCCGCTCGACGTCCTTCAGCTCGTCGCGCATCTGTTCGTACGAATAGTCGAGCGTCTCCGTCGGGTCCTCCGCTCGGTTGAGGAGCGAGTTGACCTTCGAGCGGACGACGTAGGAGGCGCGCGAGAGTAGACCCATGGCCCGACGTAGTGGGCCGAAGGGTAATAGTCCTCACCCGCGTCCGTCCACGCGTGACCGGCGAGACGGTACTCGTGCCAGGCGCACGGCGCGCCGTCGGGACGCTGTACGGGTCCACGGGGGGGAGCGACGCCTGCGTCGTCGCGTGTCCCCCGCACCCGCAGTCCGGCGGCCATCGCCGTGACACGCGACTCGCCGCCGTCAGCGATGCCCTCGGCGAGCGCGGGATCGCCTGCCTCCGACTCGGCTACGGCGGGTGGGATCGCGGCTACGGCGAGCGCGAGGACGCGCGCAACGCCCTTCGGTGGATACGAGACCGTTACGACACCGTCGGGCTGTTCGGGTACAGCTTCGGCGCGTCGATCGCCGCGCTCGCCGCCGCGGGCGTCGACCCGTGCCCCGCCGCCGTCGCACTTCTCGCGCCGATCGCCGGCGTCGAGGCCGACGATCTCGACGTCGTCCCAGCGGTCGAGGCGCTCGACGCGCCGTTGTGCCTCGTCGTCGGTGCACAGGACACGACGGCGAACTGGTGGCCGGTTGTCGCGGCTGCTGAATCGGCCGGCGCAACTGCTGAACCAGACGGTGCGACCGTGACGACGCTCGACGCCGACCACGGCTTTGCGGACCATGTGGACGAAATCGCCGCCGCGATCGCGTCATTCCTCGCCGCCGAACTCAGGGCGTGAGGACGGCGCGGAAGCGGACCTCGCTCGCGAGCATCTTCTCGTAGGCGTCCTGTGCGTCGCCGAGGTCGAACGTCTCGATCTCCGGGGTGACGTCCCGGAGCGCGCTGAACTCGAGGGTGTCCTCCGAGTCGCGTGCGGTACCGGAGGCCCACCCGGAGACGGAGCCGCGGACGCCGACGAGCGCGCCCGCGTGGACGCCGACCGGCTCGCCGGGGATCCCGACTGCGATCACTTCGCCGTCGGTATCGAGGCCGCCGACGACGGACTCGATGGCGGGCGCGGAGGGTGCGGTGGCGAGCACGACGCTCGCGCCGCCGAGTTTCTGGAGCTCCTCCGCGGCCGCCGTCGCCTCCGTGTCGACGTAGTGGTCGGCACCGAGGTCGAGGGCGCGCTCTTTCTTGTCGGTGCCACGGGAGAGCGCGACGACCTCGAAGCCGGCCTCGTGGGCGTACTGGATACCGAGGTGGCCGAGACCGCCGACGCCTTGGACGGCGACGAGGTCGCCGGGGCGCGCGTCGCTGTTCCGCAGCGCGTTGAACGTCGTGATCCCCGCACAGAGGAGCGGTGCGGCGTCCGCGGCGTCGAGGTCGTCCGGGACGCTCGCGACGGCCTCGTGGGGCGCGACGGTGTACTCCGCGTAGCCGCCGTCGAAGTTGCTCCGTTGAACGCCGACGCCCTCTGCGGATTGTATCGCTGATTTCAGGGGATTTGGACGCCG